>JAZRHW010000122.1:0-10674 GCA_045644965.1 Eubacteriales bacterium | reverse complement strand
AATCCCATATATCATTGTTGCTACCAAGGTTGATAAGCTCAACAAAACTGATAGAAACAAACAGCTTGAGAAGATATCTAATGATGAGCTTCTTAACGAAGGAACAGTTATCATTCCCTTTTCTTCCCACACAGGTGAAGGAAAAACCGAGCTTTTGAAGGAAATTTTCAAATATACCAATCTCTAATACCTTAAAGGAGTTAATCATGTTTGGTTTTCTTAATGATTTGCCGATGATGCTTCTTGCACTTCCTGCAATTCTATTGTCACTTTCGGTACATGAAGCAGCACACGGATATGCGGCATATAAATTGGGAGACTACACCGCCAAAAATCTTGGCCGTCTCACTCTCAATCCCATGAAGCACATTAACCTCTTTGGTTTTATATCAATGCTTCTTTTCAATGTCGGTTGGGCAAATCCCGTACCGATCAATTCAAGAAACTTTAAAAATCCTCGCCGAGATATGGCTATCAGCGCTGCTGCAGGCCCTCTCTCCAATCTCTGTCTCTCTGTTATCTTTACTATTGCTTTGCGACTTGTTTTGATACCTCTTGAGAGCATCAGCGAAGGACTTTATATCGTGTCGGGAGATAGATATTACATTGATCCCGCTCTCCAAGAAAACAGTACATTTTTGGTATTATCCTTGTTTGCGGTAATGCTCTATCTTGGAATTGCACTCAATCTAAACCTTATGTTCTTCAATCTCATTCCTCTCCCGCCTCTTGACGGCTCGAGAATCGCATACGTTTTCTTGCCCGCGGATCTTTATTTCAAAATAATGAGATATGAAAGATACATTATGATCGCCTTTATAGCGCTTTTAGCAACCGGTATTATTTCGGTTCCTCTCGGTGCGCTCACCGGTGGAATCACCAATATTTTCTATACCGTTACCGGTATGCCCGAAGATCTTTTAACGATTGTTATAAGTAACATTATCAACAGCTTACCCACCTTTAGTATATAATTTATTTTTGCAGGAGTTTTCTAAATGGAAAGCATTACTTACCGCCTTGATCAGTTTGAAGGCCCTCTTGACCTCTTGCTGACTTTGATACACAAGAATAAAGTTAATATTGAAGATATTCCCATCTCACTCATTTGCGACCAATATATGCAATATATTACCGAGGCGCAGGAAATGGATATGGATATCGCGAGCGAGTTCATAGTTATGGCGAGCGATCTAATGCTTATAAAGAGCAAACTCCTTCTTCCTCGTGAAAAGGAAGATGAGGAAGATCCCCGCAAAACGCTTACTGATGCCCTTCTTCGCTATCAGCAGGCAAAGGATGCCTCGGCTAAAATGCATCCCCTATATGCACTCTTCTCGGGTAGACAAATTAAGGATACCGATGAGATCACGGTTGACCGCACCTTTGTTGCGGATCAGGACATTGAGGCGCTTTACCGCGCTATGAGACGTATTGTTGATTTCAACGACGCGATGGACAAGGCTCACAAAACCGCATTCACTCCAATGATTGCAAAACCAATAGTTCCCGTTGAACACAAGATATTGCAAATTATGACGCGTCTTACATCCAATAGGTATCAAACCCTTGAGGATTTCGTGAGCGATAGCATATCGCTCCCCGATATGATAGCAATTTTTATCGGTGTGCTTGAGCTTGTTAAGACGAAAAGAATACTTCTCGTTGAAAATGACGAGGATATAAGCGATAATTACGGTCTTGAGACTGTGTTTACCTTGAACGAAAATTACGTACCCGAGGATACCGAGGACAATAAAGAGGATGAGGTGACTGAAGATGGAAGAAATTAAAGATTTGAAAACTACCGAAATTAAAAATCCCGCAGCCGCTATTGAAGCAATTATTTTTGCGGCGGGATATCCTATGAAATATGAAAAGCTCGCGTCAGTACTCGGGCTCACTCCCAGTGAGGTAAAAAGATACGTTTCTGAGCTTGCGGAAAAGTATAACGACGACGAGCACGGCATCATGGTGCTTATGTTCCCCGAAACATGTCAATTCTGCACCAAAGAGCTACATATGCCCTATATCAAAGAGGCTCTCGGCATCAAGCGTGGCGGAAATCTTTCCGCTTCATCAATGGAAGTGCTCGCTATCGTTTCTTATAACCAACCCGTAACCCGTAGCTTCGTTGACCTTGTACGCGGTGTGGATTCCAGCTATGCAATGAATTCCCTCGTTGACAAGGGTCTAATCGAGACCTGCGGACGTCTTGACGCGCCCGGTAGACCCATGCTCTATGGAACAACTGACAAGTTCCTTCGAGTTTTCGGACTCAATTCCGTTGACGAGCTTCCCGAAGTTGAGCTTCTCCGCGCAAGTGATGAGCAAATGGAAATCATGGCACCGGATGAGGAGTTCATCGAAGAATAAAATTAGCAATTAAGTTTTTGGAAAGGGGGAGAGTCATATCTTAGTATTAAATATTTTAGTGGCAATTGCAGTTTTTATTGCAATGGTACTTTCACTCAGAGTTACCTTAAATATCGTTTATCGCGATAAGCTCTCTATTTATTTACGAGTACTATTTATAAAAGTGCAACTCTACCCCACCAAAGAAAAGAAATTTAATGCCAAAAAACACGAGAAAAGGCTCAAAAAGAAAAAAAATAAATCTAATCCCGTTATAAAGGACAATTCTCAAGAGGAGAAGCCCCCAGCAACTATTACCGACAACATCAAGCTCGTAACCGAAATTTTGTCAGTGTTTTTTAAGGCTTTGCCAAGACATTTACATGTCAAACTCGCAAAGCTTCACATCAAGGTAGCTACGGGTGATGCGGCACAAACAGCAATACTTTTCGGTGCAGTTTCGGGCGCTGTTGCTTGTCTAATCGAGCTTTTAGATTCAATCACCAATCTCAGCCACCTAAAGACTAAATCAATTTCAATCGTGCCCGATTATTTGAGTGATAAGAGTGATGTTGACATCAACCTTTCCCTCTCCATCAACAGTTTTGGGGCAATTAGTACTCTTGGCAAATTACTTTGGAAATTCATTATGTTAAAATATATCAAGAAATAGACGAAAGGAAAACTATCATGGCAAACGAAAACAAATTTGACGCGATGTTCAAAACATCCTTTGAAAACATTAAAAGTATGCTCGACAGCAATACCGTAGTGGGAAATCCCATCGAGCTCTCTAACGGTACAACAATTATTCCCATCTCCAAGCTCTCCGTTGGTTTCGCAACGGGCGGCGTTGACACTGGTGCACAGCCCCAAAAATCAAATAAATTCGGCGGTGGCGGCGGTAGCGGCATGAGCGTTACTCCCGTTGGTTTCCTTACTATAACAAAGGAAGGAAGAACTGAATTTGTAAGTGTTGAGGGCAAAAGCGCTCCCGACCCTGTTGAGCAGGCATGCGATCTCCTTGATCGTTCTCCTGAAATTATTCAAAAGATAAAGAACATCTTTGATAGCACTTCCGGCAAGTCCGAAGAGGTTGTTGTTGAAGAGATAGTTGACTAATAGGTTATAAAATCTTACCTCGGCTAATATAATAAGCCGAGGTGGGTTTTTATGAAAAAATTTATATCCGTTATTTCAATTTTTCTTATATCACTATTTCTATTCCCGATTTTTATACCCGTTAGTGCTGAAATGAGCATTTCCGCACAGTCCGCTTGCCTTATTGAAGCGGAAAGTGGAAAGGCTATTTACTCCAAAAACGCGGACAAACGAATGCACATGGCATCTACGACAAAGGTGATGACTGCCATTGTTGCTATTGAGTCGGGTATATCGCTCGATACAACATTCAAAACTCCTAAGGAGGCTGTTGGAGTTGAGGGTTCGTCAGTTTATTTGGCGGAAAATGAAAAGATAACCTTTGAGGCGCTTCTCTATTCCCTGCTTTTAGCATCCGCAAATGATGCCGCCGTTGCTATCGCAATACAAGTCGCAGGCTCGGTTGAGGCTTTCGTTAACTTAATGAATGCCAAAGCGCAAGAATTAGGGCTCTCTAACACGCATTTCACCAATCCGCACGGACTATATGACGAGGAGCACTATACCACCGCGCACGATCTTGCGCGCCTTATGGCTTATGCTATGAAAAATGAGATCTTCGCCACAATTACGGCATCTCAAAGGAAGGTTTTTGCGCGTGAAGGCGAGGGTGTGAGAGTCTTAATAAATCACAATAAATTGCTTAAAACTTATGATGGAGTGATTGGTGGCAAAACCGGATTTACAAAAAAGAGCGGACGTTGTCTTGTCAGTGTTGCTGAGCGTGATGGGTTGCGCCTTATCGCCGTAACTCTCAATGCGCCCGACGATTGGCGAGATCATGCTACACTTTATGATTTTGGCTTTGACAACTATGAGATTCGCCCAATCCCCCCAACCACCCTTTCCCTGCCCGTCATCTCAGGCAAAAAGGACACGATTAATTTAACATCATCCGAGCTATCAATTTTTATCTCAAAAAATGCAACTATAGTTACAAAAGTAGATATGCCGAGATGGATTTTTGCCCCTGTGCATGAAGGCGAAAAGATTGGAAATGTGGTATATTATCTCAATGGCACAAAAATTGCTTCTTCCCCTATAATTGCAACCGAAGCCATAGAACAGGTGCAACCGAAATTTAATTTTTTTGATTGGCTATTCAATATATTAAAAGGACTTACAAAATGGAACAAATAAGACTGCAAAAATATTTTACTGACTGTGGAGTACTCTCACGTCGCGCTGCCGAGGAAGAAATAAAGGCGGGCAAAGTCAAGGTCAACGGAATTCGTGCCGAGGTTGGCGATAAAATCGATCCCGAAGTAGACGTTGTTGAATACATGGGCAAGAGAATTATGCCACGCGAAAACAAGAAACACGTTTATATTCTTCTCAACAAGCCCTGTGGCGTAGTAACCAGTGCCAAGGATGAAAAAGGGCGTGTGTGCGTTACCGACATTGTTAAATGCGGCACAAGAGTTTACCCCGTGGGACGCCTTGACCTTAATTCTCAAGGATTGATTATTATGACTAATGACGGCGAGCTCACTAACAAGCTCACTCATCCTCGCCACGAAATTCCCAAAATTTACGAGGTTGACGTTGTTGGCAAGGTGACAACTGAACAGTTGACACTTCTCAATTCTTCAATGACGATTGATGGCTATGTGCTCCTTCCGGTTAAAACCGAATTTCTTTCCAAAACCGAGAAATTTACAACCCTTAGAATGACACTTTACGAAGGTAGAAATCGCCAAATCCGAAAAATGTGTGAGCAGGCAGGCCTCAAGGTAGCGAAGCTTACCCGCGTGGCAATTGGCTCGATAACCCTTGGAAACCTTGAGGGCGGCAAGTGGAGATATCTCACAAACGAAGAAGTAAATACATTAAAAAAATAGAGAAACGATTTTCGTTTCTCTATTTTTTATACAAATATGCAACTCGGTCACATCCACCGTAGTCCTTTATAATTTCACAGTTGAAGCCATTTTCGTCAGCTATAATTCGAAGTGACTGTGCTTGGTCATAGCCAATCTCAAATAAAATAAATCCGTTATTATTTAAAAAGCGTGAATAATCCTTTACAATTTTGTTATAAAATATAAGGCCGTCATCACCACCCCAGAGAGCTGCATATGGCTCATGCTTAACCTCTTCGGAGAGGGTCTCTATTACCTCGGGACGAATATACGGTGGGTTGGATAGAATTGCATCAAAGGTATATCCGTCAAGTTTATTCTCCTCGCTCAAAACGTCAAGAATCATTAAATCAACACGGTTTTCTACTCCGTTTAGCTTTGCATTTTTCTTGGCAATTTCAAGAGTTTTTTCAAATTTGTCAACCGCAACCGCTTGCGTATCACTTCTCTCGCAAAGTGTAGAAATAACAATGCATCCGCTACCGGTACAAAGGTCTATAAATCGAGCGTTTTTAGGGAGAATCTCTATGGCCTTTTCCACCAAAATCTCAGTATCGGCACGTGGAATAAGGCAGTTTTCATCAACATAATATGTTTGTCGATAGAAATCCCATTTTCCAACAATGTACTGAAGCGGTTCTCTGCTCTCTCGCCTTTGAAGTGCTTTTTCAAGTGCTTCGCCCACTATTTGCTCGTCGCGATGGCTAAAAATATATGACATTTTGTAGTCAGTAAACGTCTCAATTAGTACCCTTGCTTCAAATTCATAATCCTCGGGGGTAACCTTTTTGAGTCGCTCAATAAGCTCTATATAATTCATATTCCCTCAATAAAAAATATAAAATATTTTTTGTAAAAATATTGCTTTTTTTGTTTTTTGTGTTATACTGTAAATAGATATTATTAATTGGAGGTTTAACCTTATGGAGAAGAAGACAAATTACGGCAAAATTATTGCAATCACTCTTGCGGTAATCGCAGCTTTTGCAGCCATCGCTTTCATCGTTTACAAATTGTTTGTAAAGGAGCTCGCTAAGGTTTATGCACACGAGGATCACAATGATGACTTATTCCTCGAAGAAGATGATGCTTGCGATTGCGAATGCATTCAGTGCGAAACTGCTGTTGACGTTGAATAATTATTTGCCAAATAAGGGCCCTGACTTTGGGCCCTTTTTTTCTTTGTCTTATTTTTTAAGAAGCTTTTGAGCTCTTATATCCGTTCCAACGAAAAATAGAACTTGATATTCTCCAAACAAACGGCTCGTTATACGATCCGTATATTTTTTTTGAATTTCTTCCTTGGTAAGATTTGTACTGATTACCGTAGCTTTTTTACGGCTTAAGCGATCATTGATAAGATTATAAAGTGTAGATACGGAGAATTGGTTGATAACCTCAGTACCAAGGTCGTCTATAATGAGAAGATCACAATCGAAATATCTATCAATAAGAGCTGTTCCCTCTCTTCCGCTTGATCTAAAGCGTGCAAATTCAAACTCGGAGAAAAGGTCAATAGCACCGGTATAGAAAACGTCATTTCCTCTCTCGATAACTCGTTTTGCAAGCGCGCTGGAAAGATGTGTCTTACCAAGTCCCGTTCCGCCGAGCATCAAAATACTTGCCGAGCCGTAATCCTTAAAATTCTCGGCATATGCCTTAAGATAATCAACGTTTTTGCTCATTCTCTCGCGGTTGAGAGGATTTTTGCTATAATAATCGAGTGAAAAATTATCGAAGTTCTGCTCTCTAATGAGTGAAGCAAATCCACTGTTTTCAATACCTGCAAGCACAAGTGCTTCTCTCATACAAGAGCACATTTTTGTATCAACGAAACCTGTATCGCAGCATTTAGTACATTCGTACTTAACGTCAGTGTAATCCATAGGATAGCCGTATGCGTCAAGAAGCCTTGCGCGCTCCGCCTGAAGTTCTTCGTTTTTATGTCTAATTTCAGCGAGGCGATCCTCGTAATTTGCTTTATCGGCAAGGGCCGCTGAAAAAATCTCAAGACCAACCTTGGAGAGTTGTCTATCAATCTCCGCAATTTGAGGATAATGGTAGTGAAGCTCCGCTTCGCGTATTTGCGCTCTCTCGCGTGCAATCACATATTTTTGAGAGTATTCCTCATATATCTTTTTGTAAATTGAAATATTGTATCCCATATTTTCTCCTACATTTTTTCGTAGCTGCGGTCAAGTGCCGCCTGGAAGAACTCGTCAACGTTGAAGCTTGAGCCTTCACTGCCTCTTTCAAGCTCACGCTTTGCAAGAAGCTCGTTTACATCATCAATATTTTTGATGCCGGCAACATACCACTTTTCAAGAATTGCATTGGCATAGTTAATAGCTGGTTCTTTAGTATTAGTAATTGTAATTTCGTATGCTTTTTGCACCACATCAAGATCAAATTTGTAAACATTTTTCCATGCATCAATTTGTTTTTTCTCTTTAGGAATTAAACTTCTCGAACCCATACCGAACATACTGCGGATTTTGCCTACATACATAGCTTGTTCCTCTTTAATGTGAAGGGCTTCTTCCAATTTTGATGCTTCAGCGATGCCTTCATCAAAGCAAGACATAGCAATTTTCTCTATCTGTCGCATTGACTTGATGCTATTTCGTGAACAATAATCCATCAAAACAAGTATATAGTCATTATCCATTCCAAGATAATCTACAAATCCCATAAGAATATTAATTTCAGCTACAGTGAAAATCTTACCCAACAAATTTTGTGATTCATCTATTAGACTAACCATATTCTTATGCTTTTTAAGTAGCGCATTAAGCTCGGTGCTGGTATACTGAGGAAGCTCGCTAACCTTTGCGCGCTTGGGTGTATTCTCCACAACCTCGGGCTCGGGCTTAACTTCTATTTTCTTTTCTTGGGTTTCACCACAAACACTAATTATACCCGTTCCGCGCCAAAAGGCAATGGACGCTTCAACGTCCTTTTCTTCGCATCCGAGTGCTTTGGTTATTTCCAAAACGAACTTTCCTTCCCTATATTTTTCGGAAGATGACATAAGAAGAAGTACCTTGAGGTCAAACTTCTTTGCCTTGTCAACATAGTCCGCTACATGGGACGGAAGAACAAGAACACCCGTGTTATAATTAAAAACAATGCTGTTTTTTTCCTTTTTCTTCATATTAGCCATTTCTATCTTCGTTATATTTGCTTACGATTCGGTAGTTGAGCGTCATAAGCGAGTCGCCAAGGTGTACATTTTCTATAACAAGGTCGCTATCGATACTATCAAGCTCTTGTCCTGTAAAGTTCCAAATGCCACTGATGTCAGTTTCAGCAATTCTCTGCGCCATATCAAGTGTTTGCTCCTTGGGGAGAGTTAAAACCGCCATATCTACAGTATGTGTGGCTGCATAACGCTCAAATTCATCTATGTGAAGAATCGGGATATCGTTAATGCTTGTACCTACAAGATTTTCATCAACGTCGAAGATCGCAACTATATCAACACCGCGCTTTTCAAACATCTCGTTTTTGGCAAGAGCGCGTCCGAGGTTACCACCACCAATGATGATGGCCTGAAGTCCTGCTCCAACACCCAAAAGCTCGCAAATTCTTGCATAGAGATAGTTTACATTATATCCATAGCCCTGCTGACCGAAGCCGCCAAAGCAGTTAAGGTCCTGACGGATTTGGCTTGCGGTAATGTTCATTCTACGAGAAAGCTCGGATGAGCTGATTCTGGTTTTACCTTCACGCATAAGAATTCTAAGGTATCTAAAATATCTGGGAAGGCGCTTGATAACCGCGCTTGAAACATTTTCCTTGGAAGGTGTGGTCTGCTCGTCAGTTGTGTATAAAATATCCTTTTCCTTCATAAAAATCGTCTCCTTATTTATTAGCAATATTAATTATTTGTTTCGGCGGAAATTTGTGGATAAAAAAGCTTGATAAATCAAGTTTTCCACAGTTTCCACAGGGTTTTCCACAGGTATTATGTGGAAAACTTTGTCGAAATTAATCAAGGGGTGAATATGCGCTTGCGTTGAGTGAAGTATCGGCAAAATTACCCTTTTTATACTCATAGTAACCCGCAAGTGCTATCATTGCACCATTATCTCCGCAAAGTGAACGGTCGGGCAACGCGAGTTCAATGCCTCGTCTCTTGCACATATTTGCGATGGATGTGCGCAAATGAGAGTTTGCGGCAACACCACCCGAAATTGCAAGCATTTTTGCCCCGCTTTTCTCAAGAGCTGACTCAACCTTGCCCGTTATGGCCTTAACTACGCAATCCGTATAGGATGCCGCAACGTCAGCATAGCTTATGGCAATTCCCTTTTGTGCATTGGAATTTATGTAGTTGAGAGCGCTTGTTTTAAGTCCTGAAAAGGAGAAATCAAGATTGTCTCCTTGAAGCGCGGGCGAGGGGAATTTTATTGCTTTAGGATCGCCCTCATAAGCAAGCTTATCGAGTGCGGCACCTCCGGGATACGGCATACCCATAACCCTTGCAATCTTATCAAATGCTTCGCCTGCCGCATCGTCGCGCGTTGTGCCAAGCTCATCAAAATCGGCATAGTCCTTAATATGATAAATCGAGGTATGACCTCCCGAAACAACGAGTGCGAGGAACGGAGGTTTAAGACTTGGTGCCTCAAAATAAGCCGCAGCAACGTGTCCCTTAATATGATCCACTGGAACGAGGGGGATGTTATTTGCAAAAGCCAAAGATTTTGCAAAGTTCACGCCCACAAGCAAAGCTCCTATAAGACCCGGTGAACTTGTTACCGCAATGGCACCGAGATCCTTTAATGTGATACCTGCTGTATCGAGCGCCTCGTGTGTGATGCGGGACACCGCTTCAATATGTGCGCGGCTAGCAATCTCGGGGACTACCCCGCCATAAAGACGGTGTATATCTATTTGCGAGGCAACTATATTTGACCTTATATAAGGTTTTTCATCAATAATTTCTACAACGGAAGCCGATGTTTCGTCACAAGAGCTTTCCATTCCTAAAATGTACATAAATTACTTCCTAATCTAAATTTTTTATCATTACGAGAGCATTCTCTCGAGGGTCCGTATAAAAATTCTTTCTCTTTCCTGCCACAAAAAAGCCAAACTTTTCGTAAAGAGAAATTGCCGGAGCATTTGATTCTCTTACCTCAAGTGAAATCGACAATATGTCGCGTTGCTTACACTCGTCAATCACGCCCGATATCACCGCATCCGCACATCCGCGTCTTTTGTATTTTTCGGCAGTAGCAACGTTAATTATTTGTGCCTCATCAAGCACGGTGGTCACAGTGCAATAGCT
>JAZRHW010000121.1:0-1863 GCA_045644965.1 Eubacteriales bacterium | reverse complement strand
TCAAATTGTTGGATTTTACGGCTATTTGCAAGGGATTATCTTACCGAGCCCTCTTCCGCAGAAGAGGGTGGCACGGCATAGCCGTGACGGGTGTAGTTCCCCTATTCGATTTAAAACTAACTCCCCCATAAATCCCAATTTGGCAAAATGAATAAACAGTACTTTTTCATCATAAACTAAACAAAAACGGGGTTTTATGAGATGAAAGATCAAAGAAAAAGATATGCTGCGGGGTATGCGCTGGAATTTGCACTTTTTTGCATAATTTCGCTGCTTATTTCGCTTATTTTGATAATTCCGAGCTTGAATTTTCAATTGCCGTTACCCACCGACACGGATATGGGTAATGTTACGATAGTTATTGATGCGGGCCACGGAGGTGAGGACGGCGGATGCGAGGGCAACGGACTCGTTGAAAAGGACTTGAATTTGGACATTTCCATGCGCCTTGCTTCCCTGCTTCGAGAGGCGGGCGTGAACGTAGTAATGACGCGCGAGACCGACATTCTTCTCTACGACAAAAACTCCGATTACAAGGGCAAAAAGAAGGTGCAGGACGTACGGCGACGGCTTGAAATAGCCACGGAGCAAGAGAATACTGTGCTTGTTAGCATTCATATGAACTATTTTGCCGAGACGAAGTATTCGGGGCTGCAGGTTTGGTATTCAAAAAACGATTCGAGATCTCGGATATTGGCAAGTTTGATACAAACGGAAGTGAAAACAACTCTACAACCCAACAACAAACGAAGCATAAAAGAATCAACTAGCAGCATTTTTTTGCTTAACAATGCGACCTTCCCCGCGGTGCTTGTTGAGTGCGGATTTCTCTCAAATACTGACGAGGCGCGTGCTTTAGGTGATGCCGAATATCGACAATTGCTCGCAAAAAGCATTTTTGGTGCCATTATGAAGTATATTTCGCAGAATAATACTTGATTTTTTCGCTATTTTTATTTATAATATACTTGTATTTATCAAAAAGGACGGAATAAAAAATGAAAGGTCTTAAAACTGTTTATATATGCTCCGAATGCGGTTGCATTTCTCCCAAGTGGCTCGGAAAATGCAATCAGTGCGGCGCGTGGAACTCCTTTGTTGAGGACGTTATCTCCACCGCTCCGGAAAAGCCGCAGGAGGTAAAGCATCGCACTCTCACCACGGGAAAGGACAACGTGGCTATGCGTTTTTCGGAAACGGAGCTGCCCGATTACATCAGGAGCAACACGCGTCTATCCGAGCTTGACAGAGTGCTTGGCGGCGGTCTTGTACACGGCTCGGTGGTACTTCTTGCCGGTGAGCCCGGAATAGGAAAATCCACTCTTCTTATGCAGATATCGGACGCTCTCGGCGAGCAGAAAAAGGTGCTTTATATTTCCGGTGAGGAAAGCACCGGTCAGTTAAAGCTCCGCGCGAAAAGGCTTGGAATAATCGGTAAAAATCTCTTTATCCTTACAGAAACCGAGCTTGAAAAGACACTTGCGCAGGTTGAAAAAGTGTGCCCCGACGTTATTATCGTGGACTCCATTCAAACCATGTACTCCGATAAAATTTCAAGTGCGCCCGGTACGATAACACAGATAAAGGAATGCACTCTTGCATTTATTGCAAAAGCCAAGAACGACGGAATTTCCGTAATTCTTGTCGGACACGTTAACAAGGAGGGCTCCATCGCGGGTCCGAAGATCCTCGAGCATATGGTTGACGCCGTTCTCTATTTTGAGGGCGACCGTCAGCATTCGTACAGAATAATACGCGCCATGAAGAACCGTTACGGATCTACCAACGAGATCGGCGTATTCGAGATGGGTGACGAGGGGCTTATTGAGGTTTGCAACCCCTCTGAGATGCTTCTTGCAGACC
>JAZRHW010000120.1:0-7624 GCA_045644965.1 Eubacteriales bacterium | reverse complement strand
TAAAGGAATGAACAGAAGCGGCAAACTAAATGCAATTCTACTTCCCGTAATGATGTTAGCAATATGTTTTTTCATAGATTGGAATTTGTTTTTAACACAGTTCAGTTGTTTTATGAACGTGCCGATGCTTCTTGTCGGTTAAATAATGGTTATGCTCGTGTTCGTGCTCAATCGTATGTGAGTGAGTTGAGCCGTCATGTGTATGTGTTACGGTATGCTTATGGGTATGCGTGTGCTTTTTTGCCAGGGTATCAATAACAACTATAATTGTTCCCAAAATCATTATAGCAAGACCGAGGAAATACGCCCACGTTGGTTTTTCCTTGAAGATAATAAATGACAAGAGCGTACCGATAAAAGGTGCAACTGCGTAGTATGCGCTTGTTTTGGCTGCTCCGATAATTCCTTGTGCTCTGATGTAAAAGAATATACTGAGTCCGTATGCAACGAAGCCAAGCAAAAGAGCGAGTGCGAGGTATCCAACACCGACAAACTGCTCTCCGAGGCACAGAGCAACGATTAAAGAGCCAAGTCCCGAAAAGATGCCTTTGAGGAAAACAACGTGGTACGTGTTCTTGCTTGACAGATTCTTGGTGCAGTTGTTTTCAAGCCCCCAACAGAGAGTTGCTAGAAGCACAAGTATCGCTCCCCACGAGAATTTGAAAGCGGTGATGTCCTCGAAGGAAAGAAAGAAGCTTGATAACGTAATTAACGCAATCGCAATCCACATTCTCCTTGAAACCACTTCCTTGAAAACTAACAAGGCGATAAGAGAAGTGCAGACGATTTCAAAGTTGTTTAATAATGAGGCATTAGAGGATGCGCTGTCAAGAAGTCCAAACATAAGCAATATTGGGGCGGCTATATCTAACGCAATCATTCCGAGAACGTTGGGTAAATCCTTTTTTGTGATCTTCTCATACGTTTCTTTGTCTTTATTTCTCGTAATCAGAAAAACGATGCCGATTCCAATGCCTGCGCCTAAATACAGATAGGATGCCATCATTGTCGGCTCTATGTAATTTAACAGTAGTTTTGATAAAGGGATATTTATTGCGTATAACCCTGCGGCTAATATCGCAAAAAATATTGCTAACAGTTTTTTGTTCATGTCTTAAATTGCAAACTCCTATTTATCATTGAGTTCATTATATCACATAGTCTAGTCGAAATCAAGCCGTTTAAACAGTAAAACACAAATTGAACGATACCCCATAAATTGAACGAAAGGGGTATAAAATGAACGATTTATTTTTTATGGCTAAAAACAAAAAAAGACGGGAAGGTTCGCTTACGCGAACTATTTTTGCCCACAAGATTGCTCGCGAGCGGCAATCGTTGTTCGGTCAAAAATGCGCACCCGATCCTCGAATGCAGGCATTCGAGGGACGGATTAAATTCCTCACCTCATACCAAACATAAAAGGGAGAGCTTTTGCTCTCCTTGTTCTATCTAGATGTAAAGACGGGAAGGTTCGCTTACGCGAACTATTTTTGCCCACAAGATTGCTCGCGAGCGGCAATCGTTGTTCGGCCAAAAATGCGCACCCGATCCTCGAATGCAAGCATTCGAGGGACAGATTAAATTCCTCACCTCATACAAAACATAAAAGGGAGAGCTTTTGCTCTCCCTTTTATGTTTGGTGCGAGAGACGGGAATCGAACCCGTACGGTCTCCCACACGCCCCTCAAACGTGCGCGTCTGCCTGTTCCGCCACTCTCGCATGCCACGTTTATTAACGCAACAATGATATTATACACTTTTTTTGGAAAATGTCAATACCTTTTTTAAAATTTTTTAAATTTTTTTATTTTCTTTTTTAAAAGCAAGAAATGCTCCCCAAAAAGTATATTTTAGGGAGGATTTTGTCTTTTATCTATAAAAACTATTTCCGCCGATAAATTCACGAACGATACTTGTGGGCGGGATTTCGTCCCCGACGTCCGCTTCACGAACGTAGTTGAGAAGTCCAACCATTGCGCGCACCTGCTCATAGCACTCATCCGCAGGATCTACCTCTTTGAGAAGGGGATAGATGTATTTCTTAATCACTGCAAGCTCATAGAGTGTGGAGCTATTGAAGATAACGTCGGCATTCTCTTGATACGGGAATATCCATCTTTCCTCACCGCGTCTTACGGAATCCCACATATCGAGCGTTCTTTGAACACTCGCGCCACGGCTTTCGAAGTCACGAACTGTGCGACGAAGAAGTCGAAGTGTAGAAGTTGGAATTCTATTGTGGTAGTCAAAGTTGAGGGGAAGGAGAGGACTCGCGTAAACTCTGAACACAAGCTTTGGATCAAGGTCGTCGGGCACGAGAGAAGGATTAAGTCCGTGAATGCCCTCAACGATGATAACTGAATTTTCTTTGAGCTTCATTTTGTGTCCAACCCACACTCTTCTACCGAGTTTAAAGCTGAAGGTAGGAATTTCAACCTCTTTGCCTTCAAAAAGCTCCTTGAGGTGCTGACCGAAAAGCTCGGTGTCGATAGTGTTGATGTGTTCAAGGTCTATCTTTCCGTCGGGGCCGGGAGCGATCTTGTCGCGGTCAATGTAATAGTCGTCAAGGCTCATAAGAATGGGCGATTTTCCGTGAACACGGAGTTGAGTTGCAAGTCGGTTTGCGCTCGTGGTCTCGCCCGTGCAGCTGGGCCCTGCACGCATACCTGCCTTCCCACCGCGCTCACAAATCATATCCGCAATTTGTGAAAATCTCTTTTCGTGGAGTGCCTCGTTTACACGAATAAGCTCGCGAATCTTTCCGTTCTCAACGTATTCGTTGAGGTCGGCAAGTGTCTCGCATTCCATAAGCTCGCTCCATTTTTCGCCCTCGGAATAAACGCTAAAGAAGTTGGGCATGTGGCGATAAACTGAAACGCGGTCGGGATTTTTGGAGTCGGGAAGCACGAAAATGAAACCATCCTGCGCCTCAACTATACTCCAAGAACGAAGGAAGCCAGTGCTTGGCGCCATTTCACCGTAGAAATAGTCCGCGTATCCACCGTGCTCATAAATTGTAAAGTAATCTTTTCCTCGGTACTTGAGAAGGCGCACCTTGTCGTCGTTGCCTGCATCTTCGTAGTGAGCAACGGCTTTTTCAAGCGGGATTCTGCGACGGAGAAGGGGAATATCCTCGTCCACTATTCGCGCAACCTCGTTAGCAAGCGCGTCCGCGGAAAAGCTCTTTGTACCGCTTACGTTAAAGTATATGGAATTTCCGAGCGTACAGCTCATTTTGGCTGTAGCCCCGGGATAGAGATTGCTGAAAGCGAGGAAGAGAATGAACTGTGCCGTTCTAATGTACGCCTCGCGTCCCGAGGGGTCGGCGTATCTGTAAAGACGCACTACGCCCCCACTTGCTTCTACCGCGCGACGAATAGTCTCACGGTCGGGTGAGATATCCTTTGAACGAAGGGGAAGGTAATTGAGTGTGAAAACTCTACCTGCAAGCTTTGCAACGATTGGGTCGGTGGAAAGCTTACCGGAGTAGAGTCCAAGCTCCTTTATAATATCAAAAAGCGATTGGTCGGGTCTTGCCTCGACCTCGTGATTATCAATGTACAATTTCATATATTAATCTCCTTTCGGGGTGTTGTTAATTGCTTTTCTTGCGTAACGGACGCACACGGTGCGCCCCTACGGTGTGTTTGCGTAAATTTTTTTATGTAGGGGCGGCCTTTGGCCGTCCGTTTGGGAGTGAAGTAACTTTTATTGCGGAGCGGGAGCACGGAGTGCTCCCCTACGGTTAAATGAATATAGTTCGTAATGTGTCTTTAAAATTAGCTATACAATATTGCGAGAATGGCGAAGTCGCGCCAAAAGCTTTTTGCCTATCTTTTAATGCACATAGTTCGTGATGTGTCTATAAAATTAAGCTAAGCTTTATTGCGACAATGGCGAAGCCGCGATAAAAGTTTTTGCTAAGCTTTTTTCAAAAAGCGAGAGGATAAAAAAAGGCGACTGCGCGGCAAAGAAATATCCGCGGTAGTCAACCATTAACGGTGGTCGTAGAAACACCCATCCGTATTATGGGCTTATACCTGAATTGTATGCTAAATTATACTACATTTTGTACAAAAAGTCAAGAATTTATCACAATATATTGTGAAATTCACATATAAAACAAAAAAATGAACGGAGAGAAGGCAATTCTCTCCGTTTTTTGTTTATTTTTCACAATTTTTAAAAATTCCGTTTCTAAGCGCGGGCATGATGGTTTCGTCCACGAGAGTGTCGATTTCGGCGTCGCTCATATTTTCGAAAATGGCTCTTAGTCCGACGAAATTTGAAATACCCATGAGCATATAAGCTATTGTGGTTGAGTCCGCCACATCAACCTCATCCGAGTGCTTACGGAGAGCCTTGGCATAGCTTCCTGCAAAGGACATATAATAGTCTGTAAACAGTTTTTGGTCAATGGAGAGCGAACCCCAAATAACGTTGTAAACATTGGGGGTTTCCATAGCAAACTTCACAAAGCATTTAATACCCTCGCGCTCCGCCTCATAGCGATTTTGGCAACCCTCAATGCTCTCGGCAAGGAGCTGCTTAATTTTCGTTTGATATTTGTACATAAGATAGCGGTAAATATCCGTTTTTGTCTCGAAATAAATATAGAAAGTACCCACCGCGGTTTCAGCATTTTTGCAAATATCCGAGATTGACGTACTGTGGAAACCGTTCTTGGTAAATAACTCCTCGGCAGCATCTATGAGTTTGTTCATTTTAGCTAAACCCAGTCGGGTTTTAGGTAAATTAATGCCTTTTGATGTATAATTGTTCATTTTCAAGTTCCTTTTTGTTTTATTGGCTTAATTATAACACCTTTTATTGTTATTTGCAATAGTATTTTGCATATTTTTTTGTACACTTTTCACTAAAAATCTTTATGAACACAAAAATCTTCCGTGATATATTGACAAATTAACGAAAATTATATATAATATATATAACCGAATATGAATATTGTTCATATTTTTCAAAATTGGAGGAAAAAAACATGACATTTAGCGAACTTTACGTAGGACAAAAGGCGTCCATCCAAAAAACATTTACAGATGCAGACCTCAGAGCTTTTGCCGAGGTTAGCCTTGACACAAACCCCATCCATCTTGATGAGGAATATGCTAAAACAACTATCTTCGGAAGAAGAATCGTTCACGGCATTCTTACAAGCGGACTTATCTCTGCAGTTCTTGCAAATAAGCTCCCCGGCCCCGGCACCATCTATCTTGGTCAGGAGCTTAAGTTTACAGCTCCCGTGTTCCTTGGTGACACAATTACAGCTGAATGCGAAATCGCTGAAATCCGTGAGGATAAGCACATTGTTAAGCTCAATACTACCTGCACTAACCAGGACGGTAAGGTTGTTATCGCAGGTATGGCTACAGTTAAATTTTAGTTACTTTTTTGAAAAAAAGTAACTAAAAAACTTTTATGGAGCTTCGCGGTTCTCGCAGTGGAGTGTAGCTAAACTTTTTAGATACACCACGAACAAAGTGCATTGAAGTGTAGGCAAAAAGCTTTTAAAGCGTCTTCGACATTCTCGCAATAGAGCTTAGCTTAATTTTATAGACACACCACGAACTAAATGTATTGAAGTGTAGGCAAAAAGCTTTTAATCAGCTTCGCGGTTCTCGCAGTGATATTCGATAAAATTTTATAGTTTATTACACGAGCGAAGCGCAATAATAACTTGCTAAAAAAACAATTTTAACATAAGAGGGTAGGGAGCATGGGCACAAAGGCTCTCGCC
This sequence comes from Eubacteriales bacterium, assembly GCA_045644965.1. Classification (GTDB taxonomy): domain Bacteria; phylum Bacillota; class Clostridia; order Oscillospirales; family CAG-272; genus RGIG4608. The sequence goes on along the minus strand of JAZRHW010000120.1, from coordinate 1,866 downwards.
CAAGGAGGAAAAACAAATGGCAAATTACAAATCAATTCTGTTTGAACAGATGATCAGGGATTTCGCTGAAACCGAGGTTAAGCCCCTCGCGCAGGAGGTTGACGAGCTTGAGCGTTTCCCCGCTGAAACTGTTGAAAAGATGGCAAAGATGGGACTTATGGGTATCATCGTTCCCCGTGAATACGGCGGAGCAGGCGGTGACTATCCCATGTACATCTCCGCGGTAGAGGAGCTTTCCAAGCACTGCGGTACAACGGGCGTTATCTTGTCCGCACACATGTCACTTTGCGTAGCACCCATTCTTGAGTACGGTAACGAGGATCAGAGAAGAAGATATCTTCCCGACCTTGCAAGCGGTAGAAAGATTGGTGCATTCGGTCTCACCGAGCCCAACGCAGGTACTGACGCAGCTAACCAGCAGACAGTAGCGGTTGAAATGGAAGATCACTACCTTCTCAACGGTAGCAAAATCTTCATTACAAATGCGGGCTATGCGTCCACATACATTATTATTGCAATTACCGGCAAGACACCCAAGGGCCCTGAGATGAGCGCATTTATCGTTGAGTCCGGTTTTGAGGGCTTCTCCGTTGGTAAGAAAGAAAAGAAGATGGGTATCCGCGGTTCATCCACATGTGAGCTTATCTTCAACAATGTAAAAGTTCCCAAGGAAAACCTTCTTGGCAAGCGCGGCGACGGCTTTAAGATCGCCATGAAGACACTTGACGGCGGCCGTATCGGTATCGCTGCTCAGGCACTTGGTATCGCTGAGGGCGCTCTTGAGACAACAGTTGCATACGTTAAATCAAGAAAGCAGTTCGGCAGAAGCATTTCCGCATTCCAGAACACACAGTTCCAGCTTGCTGATATGGCAACTAAGGTTGCAGCGGCTAAGGGACTTGTATATGCGGCAGTAAATGCAAAGCAAAACAAGCTTCCCACACTTTCCGTAAATGCTGCACAGGCAAAGCTCTTTGCTGCTGAAACGGCAATGGAAGTAACAACAAAGGCAGTTCAGCTTCACGGCGGCTACGGTTATACTCGTGAGTATCCCGTTGAAAGAATGATGCGCGACGCAAAGATCACTGAAATTTACGAGGGCACCAGCGAGGTACAGAGAATGGTTATCTCCGGCGCGCTTCTTAGAAAGTGAGGTTGAGTGAAAATGAAAATTATAGTTTGTATCAAACAGGTTCCGAACACAACGGAAATTAAAATTGATCCCGTAACAAATACACTTAAACGTGACGGTGTTCCCAGTATCATCAACCCCGATGACAAGACTGCTATCGAGGCAGCTCTTCAGCTCAAGGAAAAGGTTGGCGCTACAGTAACAGTATTGACAATGGGCCCCGCTCAGGCTGAAAAGGCACTCCGCGAAGCACTTGCTATGGGTGCTGATGAAGCATTCCTTCTTACTGACCGTGCATTCGCAGGTTCCGACACACTCGCAACATCCACAATTATTGCTGCAGCTATTAGAAAGCTTGGAGCTGATGTTGTGTTCTGCGGACGTCAGGCTATTGACGGTGACACAGCTCAGGTTGGTCCTCAGATCGCTGAGCATCTTGATATTCCTCAAATTAGCTATGCAGCCGCAATTGACTACTGCGAGGAGTGTGGCGCACTTATCGTTAAACGTGAATTTGAGGATAGATACCAAACACTTAAGGTTTCGGGCATGTGCCTTGTAACAGTTCTTTCATCCCTTGATAAGCCCAGATATATGAACGTTTGGGATATCGTTGCTCAGGATGAAAAGGAAATTGGTATCATCACATTTGCTGACCTTGATCTTAACAAGGCGGATATCGGTCTCGGCGGCTCACCCACAAAGGTTAAGTCCACCGCGACAAAGCAGTTCAA
>JAZRHW010000119.1:0-5656 GCA_045644965.1 Eubacteriales bacterium | reverse complement strand
GGTGACAACTCCTTGGCCCACAGAACGACATGGCTACGATCCGACTTAACCGCATCAAGACCGCCCATAGCAGCTGCATAGGAGCCGATGTACTTCTTAATCTGGTATTTAAGGATCTCGATAGCGAGCTCAGCGCGGTGGTTACCCTCTGCAATAGCTGCTTCAAGGTCGCGGCAGTCGGAGGAAACTCCGGATACGCCGAGGAAGCCACACTTCTTGTTGAGGTAGCTGTTCATCTCGTCGATGGAGTAGTCCTTCTTTTCCATAATGTAGGTTACGAGAGCGGGGTCGATATCACCGCAGCGAGTACCCATAATAGTACCTGCAAGGGGTGTGAAGCCCATTGTTGTATCAATGCACTTGCCGTCCTTAACTGCGGAAATGGAAGAACCGTTTCCAAGGTGGCATGTAACGATCTTAGTACCCTCAGCGTTGCCGCCAAGGAGCTTGATCATCTCGCCTGCAACGAAGCGGTGAGAAGTTCCGTGCATACCGTAACGACGGATGCCGTATTCTTCATAAAGGTCATAGGAAACACCGTACATATATGCTTCCTCGGGCATTGTCTGATGGAAAGCTGTATCAAATACATGCGCCTGAGGTGTGCCGGGAAGGATATCAAGGCAAGCCTGGATGCCCTGAAGAGAAGCGGGTGTGTGAAGAGGAGCGAGGTCGCGGCACTTCTTGTCAAGGATCTCATAAACCTCATCAGTAAGGATTACGGACTGAGAGAAATACTGACCGCCGTGAACTGCTCTGTGGCCAACTGCCTCAATTTCACTCATAGAGGTGATGCAGCCGTGCTCTGTGTGAACAAGCGCGTCAACAACTGCCTTCATAGCCTCTGTGTGGTTGGGCATAGCAATGTCTGCGGAATAGGTGATACCCTTTACGAGCTGCTTGTGTGTGAGCTTGCCGTCGATACCGATTCTCTCGCAAAGACCCTTTGCGATAACGGTTTCGTTGGTGGTATCAAAAAGCTGATATTTGAGCGAGCTTGAGCCCGCGTTTACAACGAGTACATTCATTTAGATGAACCTCCAAAAATTTATTAACAGATATATTATACACCAATTTTTTGGTAATTTCAATAGATTTTTCAAATTAAGGGAGAATTAAAATGGCATTTGGCATTATTTGTGAGTATAATCCGTTCCACAACGGTCATCTTCACCAAATTAATGAAATAAAAAGAATATCTAATGAGCCGATAATTTGCGTTATGAGTGGGAACTTCACTCAGCGCGGAGAGGTTGCGATATTGGATAAATACGAGCGAGCAAGGGTTGCACTCGAGTGTGGTGCGGATCTTGTGCTTGAGCTTCCCGTGCCTTTTTGTGTGGCGAGCGCGGAGTATTTTGCGTCAGCCGCTGTGCATATTTTGGCTGGAGTGGGAGTGGACAAGCTTTGCTTTGGCTCGGAGTGTGCTGATGGGGAAAAGCTCAAAAGTATCGCTCAAATCGTCTCCTCGGAAGAATTTAAGAAAAAATGTGCAGCCCTCTCTAAAGAAGAAGGCGGTGCTGCTGCATATTTTACACTTCTTGAAGAAGAGTCCGGTGTGGGAGATATTTCTTCCAATGATATTTTGGGCATTGAATACACTAAGGCAATTATCAAAAATTCCTATGATATTGAAATCCATCCCATCAAGCGAGAGGGAAGTGCATATCGCGAGTTTACTCTCGTTGATGGTGTTAATCCAAGCGCTAGTGCCATTCGTGGAGAAATTGCGAAGGGCAATTATGACTCCATCGTTAATTTCGTGCCCGAATCCACGTATAAAGCCTTGAAAAATGGTGAGGCAGCGTCAATTGAGCATATAAATGACGGAATACTCCTCGCCCTTCGTTTAACTGACGTGCAAAATCTCGACGTTGCGATTAGCGACGCGGGACTCATCAATAGAATTTTGACACTCTCCCATGAGTCTAATAGCTTTGCGGAGCTTTGGGAAAAATTGCAAACCAAGAAGTACACCGCAAGCTCTCTCCGCCGTGCTATCTTATACATTTTACTTGGCATCAAGCAAAGTGATCTTGACACCATGCCGATCTACACAACACTGCTTGCGGCAAACGAGCGCGGCAGGGAATATCTTGGTGCAATTCGCAAAAAAGAAACGGGAATAAAGATCGTTACAAAACCTGCGAATGCTCAAGAATCAAGACAAACCGACTTGAACAAACGAGCTGACGCACTCTACACGATGTGTACACCCAATAAAAAATCAAGTGGCTTTTATATAAAGAAAAGTCCTGTAATTCAATAAAAAATACGGTGGAATTTCCACCGTATTTTTTATTGTTCATTAACTGTATAAGAGAAATTAAATCCATAGCGTGTTCCTGAAATTCTTCTGTAAAACTCCGCGTAGCTTGCATTCATATATGGTATGAGCCAAATAAATCCGATACCGCACGAGAGAAGGCAAAGCATAGTCCATCCAATAAAGCTGAACTGAAGCTTGAATAGATCCCACTTGTTACCCTGCATAAGATTTTTGGAGTCATCCAGTGCCTGCTGGGGTGTGAGATAGGGCTTTTCCGCAAGTATGTAGGGAACCATGGCATAGTGATATTCCGCAATAATTCCGGGAATCAAACACAGCAAGCTCCACAAGAATATATAGACCGTTACGAAAAGATTTGAAAGAACTGCATTTTTCCAATGCTTGAAATAGGAAAATAACGAGCCTATCTCTGCCTTTCTTCCGTCAACGAGGTCAAGGTTGAACTTTTGGTATCCAACATTTACAATACTTGAGAGGAAGAACATAGCTATTGACATAATGAAACCGAATACTGCAAAAGCTCCGATAAATCCAATGATTGCCGGCAAGTTTTCTTCAATAAAGAGAGTGAGCTCTTGAAAGAAACCTTCAAGGTTGGTTCCTTCTAATCCCTCAAAATCCGATTCTTCAAAATTGAAGTTTACACTACCGCTTGACGATCCAATGCCAAAAATTGATGCCACAAGAGATGCAATAATTGCAATTCCCCAGTTTCCCTCCAGCGATTGTCTAGCGTGCGCTCTGATTGATTTTAAATCCATAGTGTTCTCCTTTCGCAAAAAAGATGTGAGTACAGATGTGAGTACAATTGATTATTTAGTTATATGCTTGAGATATGCGTTGATAAATCCGTCAAGGTCGCCGTCCATAACTGCCTGAATGTTTCCGTTTTCGTGACCTGTTCTTGTATCTTTAGCAAGTGTGTAGGGCATGAATACGTAGGAGCGAATTTGTGAGCCCCATTCGATATTTGCCTTGTTGCCCTGAATGTCCTCAACTCGCTCGAGATTTTCGCGAATCTTGATCTCAAGGAGCTTGGATTTAAGCATTTTAAGGGCGGTTTCCTTGTTTTGAAGCTGGCTTCGCTCGGTTTGACAACCAACAACGATACCGGTGGGCTTATGAAGGATACGAATAGCGGAGTCAGTTTTGTTGATGTGCTGACCACCCGCACCGCTTGAACGATGCGCTGTTATGTCGAGGTCTTCCATACGAAGCTCGATAGTGTTGTCATCCTCAAATTCGGGCATTACCTCGATTGAAGCAAAGGATGTTTGACGTCTACCGTTGGCATCAAAGGGGGATACGCGAACGAGACGGTGAACACCGTTTTCACTCTTGAGATATCCGTATGCGTTTTCACCCTCAACCATAATGGTTGCGCTCTTAATGCCCGCTGCATCTCCGTCGAGCCAGTCGAGGAGCTTTACGTTGAAATCGTGATTTTCTGCCCAACGTGTGATCATTCTATAGAGCATTTGTGCCCAGTCCTGCGCTTCAGTTCCGCCCGCGCCGGGGTGGAAGGAAACGATTGCGTTGTTATGGTCGTATTCGCCGGAAAGGAGAATTTCAATTCTCATTCTTTCCTCTTCTGCTTCAACAAAGTCCATCTCCGCCTTTACTTCCTCGGCATATCCTGCCTCGTTTTCCTCGATAGCCATATCAGCAAGAGCTATTGCATCCTCAAGGCGCTGAGCGAGACCGTTGAATTCGTCGAGCTTCTTTTTGCCCTGCTTTATTGCCTGCAAAATCTTGGATGAGTTATCCTGATTGCTCCAAAACTCAGGGTCAAGAGTCTTTTCTTCCATCTCGCCCACCTGCTTTGTAAGCTCGTCGATACGAAGGGAATCGCGAAGCTCGGCGATATCCTTTCTCATACCAATTAATTTATATTTGTATTCTTCGAGTTCAATAATCATTTTATTTCTCCGTTCATTACAATATTAATCCATATTATATATTACCACAAAAAACACTTTTTTGCAATATGCTTTGTAAAAAAATAGCAAGCGGGTTTCCGCTTGCTATATGTATTATTCCAAAATTTCAAACTTGTATCCAACGCCCCAAACGGTTTTGAGTACCCATTTGTCGCTAACACCCTCAAGCTTTTCACGAAGGCGCTTAACGTGAACGTCAACTGTTCTGGAGTCGCCAAGATAGTCAAATCCCCAAACCTTATCAAGAAGCTGATCGCGAGTGAATACGCGATTTCTATTGTAGGCAAGGAAGTAGAGAAGTTCAAGCTCCTTAGGAGGAATATCAATTGCCTTGCCAAAGAGTTTAAGCTCATACTTTTGCAAGCTGATCTCGATATTTTCAAGCTTGATAACCTCGTTATCAGTCTTAGCGGAAGAATGAGTGCGAGTGCGGCGAAGGACCGCTTTTACGCGCGCAGAAAGCTCCTTGATATCAAAGGGCTTAACCACGTAGTCATCCGCGCCAAGCTCAAGGCCGAGAACCTTGTCAAAGGTGTCGCTCTTTGCACTGATCATGATGATGGGCTGATTGGATACCTCGCGAATTTCGCGGCAAACCTGCCAACCGTCCTTTTTGGGAAGAACGATATCAAGCAAAACGATATCGGGATTGTATAACTTAAAGCTATCTACTCCAGCAACACCGTCATTTACGGCCTTAACCTCGTAGCCTTCCTTTTCAAAGTAATTTTTTATCATCTCGCAAACGGCTGTATCGTCGTCGATTATAAGAATTTTTGTGTCCAACATTTTATGTACCTCCACAACAAGAGAATGCTATATATCATTAATGGTCAAATTTTCCACAATTACAGGATCATTATAAATAAAAATCCTTAAAAAAACTTGAAAAAATGTTTTTTAGTTTAAAAAATGTATAAATTTTGTCAAATGTTGACAAATATCGAACAAATTTTGAACAAACTGTTAGGTTCATAAAAAATTATAGCATATATACTACCAAAAAGCAAGTATTATTTTTTTGATTATGCACCTTTTGTTTGCAATAAATGACATATTTTTCCTTGACGAATTGACGATTTTAGTGTATAATAAGGTAAAGATCAACACGTGTGAGGTGTATTGATATGAAAAAGTATAGAGATTTATATGATTTTTTAAAGCTTCAGGATGAGGAAACTATCACTCTTTCCTTTGAAGAGGTCGAGGAACTGATTTATAATAAATTGCCAAAGAGCGCTTTTCGTTACCGTCAGTGGTGGGCGAATGGCGGACACGTTCAGGCTGATGCGTGGATGAATGCGGGATACCTCGTTAAAAAGGTTGATTTTGAAAATAAGAAGGTTATCTTTGAGATTGAAAATCAAAATATAAAGACGTATAATAAGCTCGTAAGGGATAAAATTCCTGCAATAATCGAAGAAGC
>JAZRHW010000118.1:0-3991 GCA_045644965.1 Eubacteriales bacterium | reverse complement strand
ACTCCGAGTGAATCAATGAGCATTAATATTTTCATTTTTTGGGTCCTTTTTTTATTAGTTTGTGCGCGGCGGGGCGGCGTATGCGGAAAATTTGAAATTCTTGACAAGAAATTTTATTTGGTGTATAATGGAGTTAGAGATTTGAAGAGGCTATTCTCTTGCTACGCTTGATCAATATGGTCAACGTATTACAATTGGCATCCGTATCGGAGATAGTGTACTTAAGAGCGGATGGATGATTGTAAAACATGGTATTCGATTGATTACTCCGTTTTCCGGATTTATTTAATTTTGGGGGTATAAAATAAATGAAAAGTGTTACCTTGTATCAACAAGTTAGATTAATTACCGATAAGTATCTCGAAAAAGGATTAAAAAAAGGAGTAATCGGTATCGTATTGGAAAAATATGATGACGAGCACTATGAAATAGAATGGTTTGATAACAATGACAACTCAATTACATTTTGCTCTTTTCATATTGATGATTTTGAGGTTGTTGATGATTAAATAACTTTTTTGTAGAAGAAAACCCTCAACCAATCGTAGTCTTAATGAAAAACTATTGCCCGACCTGCTAATGTAGGTCGGGCGTTGAAAAAGCGATGTTATTGCATTATACAGCGCGCACACCATTCGTTATAGAGACTATTAGGCAACATTTGAATTTGGAATTTTTGAAGGAACAAAGCCTCGCGCTTATGAACATGTTTTATATGATTTGTTTAACTATTGGATTTTATAGGAGGTTCAAATGAAAAAGAAAACTGCTAATTCAATTGAAGGAAGAATGAAAATTGAATGCATCAATAAATACACTGTTCAAATCGAATTGGATAATAAAAGCATTGATTTTTTGATTGAAACCCTTAGTGAATTAAAAAACACGCCCGGATTACATCACTTCAATTTTGATTCTGACACAGGCTATTCATGTGGATTTATGACACATGATTCACTTGACTTAATTCTTAACAATAGAGACAAATATCAAGAATAACTTATTGCCCCATTCGTTATAGAATCTACTATTTCGACTCCGAAACAGGTTGGTATTTTCTCATCAAAAAAACAATAAAACCGAGTCGGTTAGTTCGACTCGGTTTTTCTATTTACTGCTTTGAGGTATTCGTCGTAGGTTGCGGTGACTTTGAGGGCTTCAAGGAGTGCGTTTGCGGTCATGCCCGTGGGGAGATTGAATTTTTTGGCGATCTCGTCGCGCTTTTGCGTTGAATTTTCGCCACCTGTGAGGCCGTCTATGAAAAAGTCGGTTTTGGAGAGGGGGTTATTCGCAATTTCGGCAAGTTTTTTCGCTGCGTCGGTATTTTCAGTGTCGGAAAGGGGACGGAGGAGGTCATAAAGCAGCCCGTTTTCCATTCCCTCAACACCAAGAGTTCCTTCCTTAGACGGCTCGCTCTTGCGCTTTTCCTTGCCTTCGATGCGCGGAATATAGAGCTGAATCAATCTATCCTTCGGCACGAGCGCGGAAACGTGGCTTCGGATGACTTTGCCGCCACCGTCGCTATCCGTCAGCACTATTATCGGCGATTTTTGAGCAAGCGCGCGGATGAGGGCCGCTTTTTCTTGCTTTTTGAACACGCCGAAGCCGTCGGTTTTTATTATTAATCCCTCGCAAATTGCAAGGAGCTTCATTCTATCGTATTTGCCCTCGACCACGATGGGATAGGGGATTTTGAGTTTTTCCATTTTGTGTCCTTTTCTTATTTTTCGGTGCAAACGGTGAGATAATATTCGTCGGTCTCGCGCATCTCGAGTGTTGCACCGTATTTTTCGGGGGTTGCGGAGTCAATAGTGGGAAGCGGCAAGGAGTCGTTCTTCAAGAATTTGAAGAGCGCTTCTTTTTTTGTCCAAATTTCGAGGTAAGCTGTGCCGCGCTCAAGCATTTTTCGCTCGTTTTGAGTCAAAAAGCGAGTTGAAGTGCGCGGTGTGGAGCTTTTTTCTTCAATATCTATACCCACTCGCGCGTTTTTGCTCTCACTAATCGCTGTACAGGCGTAATTTTGGGAGTGGGAAATAGAAATATCCGCATCGAGTATTTTTAAAAAGGGGATTCCACCCTCGGTAAAGTCGAGGTCGGCGCGCTCATTTTCGGTGAGCAGGGAGTATGCGGAAATTGACGAGAGGTACAGGTGGGGCTCTCTTTTTTTGCTAAGGCGCTCGCGTGCCTCCGTGGAGAGCGTTTTTATGATGTTTTCCTGCTCCTCGGCACTTATGCCGCGGATTTTTTTGATGCGAATTTCTATCATTTTGCTCTCCTTTCGTATGATTTTAGAGGCAATTTGAATTTTTCGCCTTTTGAAAAGCGAATTATTGATTACATTATAAGGCATTTTGAAAAAAAATACAAGTTTTTTTATAAAATCAGCGAAAATTTGGCAGGTTGTGGCAGGTCGTGGCAGGTTTTGGCAGGTTTTTGTGTGCTACAATTCGCTTGCACGGATAAAAAAGGCGCTCCTATTCGACTCGTCGGCTTGGAGCTTTACAAAAAAGTGCAGTGGCTTTTTAACACGAAAGGGGGATTGATAGGGATGAAAAGATAATCGGAAAGATTCTCTCTCGCCCGTTCTTAAAAACCTTTGCGAACGCGAGCGACTTCTTACGGTTGCCGAGGAATACGTAAAGGAATGCGAGGGGCGAGTGGTACTTGAAGGCAAGAAGGAGCGAAGTCGCTTTCCAAATCTTGCAGGCTTTTGCCGAAAATTGAAGATCGGCATGGCAGAACTTGAGCGAATTTCACTCGAATATCCCAAGCAGTACGGTGCTTTGCTCTCGCTTTTTGAGGATGAGGCTCTTAACTCCACTCAAAGCGCGACCATTTTATCAGCTTATATGAAGGAGCATCTCGGTTTCGGAGAGAAAAAAGAGGGTGGTGCATCCTTTACGTCGGGGGACGTACGGCTGATATTTGAACACGATATTGGCGAGGACGGCAAATGAGCACTGACGCAAGGGAACAAAAAGTAGTTAATATTTCGGGTGTACCAAATCCGAGGCAAAAGGAATTTTTCGCATCTCGTGCAAAATATACCGCATACGGCGGTGCACGAGGCGGCGGAAAGTCCTGGGCGCTGAGGCGAAAACTCGTGGGACTTTGCTTAAATTATCCCGGCATCCGTTGTCTATTGATAAGGCGGACACTCGGGGAATTGAAATCAAACCACGTTGTACCTCTCCTCAAGGAATACGGCGAGTTTATCGAGTTTTCCGAGGGTGAGAAAGCGATTGTTTTCCCCAACGAGAGCAGGATATTTTTAGGATACTGTTCATCCGACCGAGATATTTTGCGCTATCAGGGACAGGAATATGACGTAATAGCTATTGACGAGGCAACGCAGCTGAGCGAATATCAGTTTTCTTGTTTTAAGGCCTCATTGCGAGGCGTCAACGATTTCCCAAAGCGCATGTATCTCACCTGCAATCCCGGCGGAATCGGGCACGCATGGGTAAAGCGACTATTTGTGGATAGGGATTTTAGGTCAACCGAAGACCCTCTCGAATATCGCTTCATTCCTGCGCTAGTCTATGACAACGAGGCGCTCCTTCGCACCGATCCATCATACGTTGAGCAGCTTAGGGCGCTTCCACAAAGGCTACGCGACGCGTGGTTGAACGGTCGCTGGGATGTATTTGAGGGACAATTCTTCTCGGATTTCAATGAGGAGCTCCACGTAATTGATGCAAGTTCCATTCCCAAGAACGCAAGGCGTTTCGTTGCATTCGATTACGGGTTTGACATGCTCGCGCTACTGATTTTAGCTATTGGCGCGGACGGAGTGCTCTACGTTGAGGGGGAATTGATGGAATCGAATCTCACACTCAGCGAGGCGGCGGAAGCGATAGTTCGCTTCATTGGAGATCGAAAAATCGAATACGCAGTTTGCTCGCCCGACCTTTGGAATCGTCGTCAAGACAGTGGAAAAAGCGGTTTTGAGGTGATGCAATCCGTTTTCGGTATGCCTCCAATGACTCCC
>JAZRHW010000117.1:0-3640 GCA_045644965.1 Eubacteriales bacterium | reverse complement strand
CCAAGGTCAAGGAGCAAACCGTCTATTTTATCAACCTCAAGCTCTTCAAGAACTCGCTTGATGTTGGAGAAATTATCTCTCACGATCTTCACCTTGTCGCCATAGGGGGCAAGGCGCTCAGTTATAACCTTAATCGCATCCTCATCCTGATCAATGGGAATGAGCAAGCCGCCCTCGCCAAGACGTTCAGCAATCTTGCTTGAATGTCCAGCGCCACCCGCCGTGCCATCAACGTAGATGCCGTCGGGTTTTATATTTAAATTTTCTATGCACTCACCAAGGAGTACCGAAAAATGTGAAAATTCACTCATAATTAAAGTCCGCAATCTTCAAGAGCAGCTCTCATAGCTTCCATATCCTGCTCTGCCTGATTGTTCTCGTAGGATTCCTCCGCCCAAATTTCAGCATAATCACCGCAACCGATGATAACCGTTCCCTTGGTGATGGATGCAAACTGAAGCATTGATGAGGGGAGAATGATTCTTCCCTGTCCGTCAGGGGAAACCTCAATAGAATTACCGATGAGGAAGCGGAGCGCCTCTTCACTGGTCTTTCTGGGGAGGAGCTTAATGGGGGCTATGTATTTTTCCCATTCCTCGTGGGAATATATCTTGAGATAATTGCCGCGGATGCTTTGTGAAATCACAAATGTTTCGCCAAGCTCTTCCCTGTATTTAGCAGGCACAAAGAGACGATTTTTAGCATCAACGTTATGTCTAAAGTTGTTTGATAACATAGCTTAACTCCTTTCTCAAAGTCGGTGGAAAATCCTAAAATTCACCACCTTTAGTCACTTTCGTGGGATTTTACCCCACTAAGCATCACTATTATACTATATATATGCCCAAAATGCAATAGTTTTTTCGAAATTTTATCATAAAAATTTATTAATTTTTTGTAAATAAATCATTTATTTTTTGTAAACTTTGATATAAACAAACAAAAACCGCCATTTTTCGAAAAACGGCGGTTTTATTAGCTTTTTTAACGTTTTTTAGTTACATTTGAAGTCCGTAGAGTCAGCTGCGTGGGGAACGCGCCCTACGTCAGTGTTGTCGCACCTGCGATTTCTAAGCGCGGGAATGGGATTTTCAGCCACCTCAAAGCGATAATCAGTGCGATGACGGTGCAAGTATGTGTCTATAACGTTGTGAGACGGCACGATATCCGTAGTGGGATTTGTTATCTTTTGGAAGCGGAAGAAATTAGCATCAGTGGGCAGGCACTCCACTCTTTCGTAGGTGTTGTCTTTACCCGTGGTGTACTGCACCGTGTTGCAAAGAACATCACGAACATAATCTATATTCGAATGAAGCGAAATCGGTGCCGGGAAATCTCCGCAAGGAATAACCTGCTCCCAGGATTTGCCCTCATATTTTTCGAGCAATTCACACGCCTTGTGCAAGTGTCCGATTTCGGTGCAAAGGTGAAGATCCCAAAGCTTTTTAATGCAGGGATCGCTCTCGGTCATATAGCAGGACCAGTAGAGATAACATTCGCAGTATTCGTGCCACAAAAGCATCTCAAGCCAAGTAGCATTGGGATCCATAAGGGACTCATAGTGCGTAACGTGCTCTTCCTCAACGAGCGCGATCTCCTGATAGGGCTTTCTTGCGAGGTCGTTGTAAGCAAAATTCGTAACGTTCATGTAGTAGTTCATGGTTTGCTGCTCGGCAGCTGTGATTATCATTGTGTCGAGCACGGTTTGAACATCGGCAAGCTTTGAATTTATGCTTTTTCTCACGTTGTCAAAAGGATGGCGGTGGTGTGAAATCGTGGGTCTTCCTGGCATAATTTCGGTGTACCTGCCAACTAAGAATTCGGGAGATGTGCCCTCGGTCATATCAAGCAAATTCGAGTAGCGATATAGGTGGTCGAAGTCCTCAAGGAGCGCAAAGTCGAGCGCGCGCTTTACGTTGCAATCTTTTTCCCTCTTTGCAAGTTCAGCGGTAAGGTCAACGGCAAGCTGCTCATAGCCAATCGTGTGCTCCAGGATACTCTCGTTTTCGGGCTTTAAAAGTGAAATTTTAAGCTGTTGCTGCTTTTCAACCTCGCGAGTGAGAGCAAGCTCACGACGGAGATCGTTGTCGCCACAGTGGCGCGCAAATTGATGCGAGAACCAGTTCGCCTCAAATTCCGTGCCGTTCATAAGTATGATGCGCGTTTTTGTGTATGGGTCAACGGTCTTTTTGTTGTAGGATTCGGGGTACATCTCACACCAGTTTTGTAATGCTTTTTCAGGCGCGAGCCCCTTTTCTTTAAATGGATTCATATAATACCTCCCTTTTGTGGTCGCTATAATATAGTATGCAAGTAAACGGCGAGATTATACTGATAATAAAAAAAGACAGGGTCTAATTCCCTGTCTTTTTATTATTCAAACAGTTTTCCCTGCCACATATCGTTGGCAAAGAGGTATTTGTCAATATCGTTGATAACAGTTGTTTTCTTGCGCGACCAGTCGGGTGCAAGAAGGTCATCTCCTACACCGTCGCCTGTCAAACGTGCAATAACCGTATCCGCTGAAAAATACTGCAAAGCATTGGCAACGAGCGAAATATATCGCTCGCGTTCAAGCGGTATATATTCCCCACTTTCGTACCACTTTGCAAGTTCAGTTTCGCGAATAACGTGCAAAAGATGTATTTTTACCACATCGGGCAGGAGCTTTCCCACCACCTTGGCGGTTTCCATCATCATCTCGTCAGTTTCACTCGGAAGTCCAAAAATGATGTGAACACAGATGCGAATTTTAGGATTTGCGCGGCGCAATTTTTCATAACCTTCCACAAATTGCGCATACGTATGACCTCGATTTATAAGCTCCGCGGTGCCATCGTGAATGGTCTGAAGTCCAAGCTCAACCGTAAGGTCAACCCTCTCTGCAAGCTCGGCAAGATACTCCACCACATCATCAGGCAAGCAATCCGCACGCGTTGCAACGTTCATGGCAACCACGCCATCGCAATCGAGCGCCGCCTCGAACTTTTCCTTGATTTTTGCAAGTGGCGCATAGGTGTTCGTGCGTGCTTGAAAGTACGGAATGGTGCGCTCCACACTCCACTTTTTGGAGAGCTTGGCACGCGTAATTTCATACTGTTCCGCAATGGGTAAAGTCGCACTCGCGGCAAAATCTCCGCTTCCGCGCGAGGAGCAATATATACATCCCCCAATGCCGCATTTTCCGTCCATGTTCGGACACGAAAAGCCTGCATCAAGCGGAATTTTCGCACACTTTCCACCATACGTGCGCTTCAAAAAATAGTCATAAGTATAGTATCTTTTGTTGCTGTCACTATTTTGGAAGGGGTTTATTTGCGATTGCTTTATTTTCATATAATTATATGCTTTGGAATTCCGTTTTCGTACTTCACGTCAAGCTCACCTTGAATCAAAGGAAGCAAATAGCGTGCGCACTCATCAGTAACGGAGTTTCCTCTTTCGTTTATAAATTCGCTTGGTACGTGTTTAACCTTATTAGCAATTTCACTCACGTCACGGTGTGAAATCTCAACTGTGTAGGGCTCGGTGCTAACTCTTTCAATGGTCATCATTTGACGTGTCACACCCTCGCTTGCTGTCTTAACGGCGCTCTTGCCAACGAGAACACTTTCTTCAATGTCAGTTCTTGACACGATAT
>JAZRHW010000116.1:0-5241 GCA_045644965.1 Eubacteriales bacterium | reverse complement strand
CTTTGCGAGAGCGCTTAAAATTGGCCGCGAGCGAGGAGTGGAGCTTGTGCTCATCTCGGGAGATACCTTTGATACACCTTTTTGCACCACCGCAACGAGAAAAGCGGTGTTTAATGCCATCGCAACCGCAGGTTGCCCTGTCGTGATTGCTCCCGGTAATCACGATTACTATATCAAAAACGGAACATATGCCGATAAGGCGCTGCCTGAGAACGCATTTGTTTTCACCTCGGCGGAGCTTGGCAGATTTGACTTCGACGAGCTTGGTGTGAGTGTTATCGGTTATGCCTTTACCTCGGATAGATACGAGAGAAACCCCCTCGGAGATGAAATTCCCCTCTCCGACACGAATATAAATATCCTTTGCGCCCACGGTGAGCTTGGCGCATCATTTTCAAAATACGCACCGCTTAATGCGGGCGAGATCGCACGAGCGGGCTTTGCTTATGCGGCACTTGGTCACGTTCATATTGCTCCCGAGCCTCAAAGAGTGGATAATTCTCTTATCGCTTACAGCGGATTCCCGCAGGGTAGAAGCTTTGACGAGCTTGGCGAGGGTGGAGCTTATATCGTGGATATCGACCGTGAAAGCGGACGTGCCGAACTTGAGAGAATAAAGCTCTCAACTCTCTCTTACGAAATTGAAAAAATTGATATAACCTCGTTTGACAATGACGAGGACGTGATTAAAAAAATCGAAACCGTAGTTGCACAAAAGGGTTACGGTGAGAATACCGCACTCAGAGTGGTGCTCTCGGGCTCCGTTCCGTCGAGTTATTCGGTTGGTAAGGTTAGAATAGAAACCTCCCCCGCCCTTTCCCACCTTGCGCTCGTGCAAATCAAAAATAACAGTAGCACGGACTTTGACCTCGAGTACCTCGAGGGCGATATGACCGTAAGGGGTGAGATTTACCGCCAGCTTCTTCCACAGTTAAATTCTGCGGACGAGCGCGAGCGCGTAAAGGCATCATTGGCACTTAAATTTGCCCTCGCCGCCCTTGATAAACGCGAGATAGGTGTAGATTAATGGAGAGCACATATGAAGATTATTGAACTAAACATAATCCAATTTGGAAAATTCAAGGACAAGGTTATTCGCCTGTCCGAAGGCTTAAATATTGTCCGAGGCGATAACGAGTCGGGCAAGTCGACGCTTTTGGCGTTCATAAAATTTGCGCTCTACGGTGTGGGAAGAAAGAATCCCAACGTTGCGATTGGCGAGCGCGAGCGCGCTATTTCGTGGAACACGGGACTTGCGGCAGGATCACTGATTGTTGAGGACGTGGACGGAAAGCGATATCGCATTGAGCGAATCGGCCGCGAGGGAGCGAGAGGAACTTTCACTGACAAGGCGAGAGTGATCGATCTTGAGAATGGCAACGAGGTATTCACTGGTGAAGTTCCCGGAGAGCATTTTCTTGGAATAAACTCTCAGGCATACGATAGTATGTGCAATATCAAGCAGCTTGAAACTGTGATGCTCAATGGCGACGCAGTTAAGGGAGTAATTGATAACCTTCTCTCCGCGGGCGACGAAAGCACCGACGTAAAGGGCGCTATCAAAATGCTCGACGCGGAAAGAAGAAGAATTTTGCACGTCAACGGCAAGGGCGGACTTATGTACGAGAGCGAGACCGTTCTCGAGCGCTTGAGAAGTGAGCACCGTGGCGCGATCCTGCAGGAAAACGAGAATGCAAAAAACATAGACGAGCTTGAAAGGGTCGAGCTTGCGCTTGCAAAATCAAAAGAAGAATTTGAGATAGCACAAAGAATGTGCGATACATATGATGACGTGGTGCGCCTTGGAAAATTTGCCGAGCTTCGCGAGCTCCAAAAGAGTGAGGGAGTGCTCAAGGACAAAATCCGCGAGCTTGATCTTGGCGCAAGCTTTGATACTAAAGAGGCATCATACGAATCCCTCGCACTCGCAAAAAGCACTGCGGATGCGCTTACAAGAGCCGAAAACGAACACAGTGAGGCAAAAAGAGTGCTTGACGTTTGTGAAAAAGATCTTGGTGCGGTAACGTACCAAAATAGCGGCGCACTTTCCGAGGTAATCGAGGAATACGGCTCGCCCAGTAGCGCTGATGCGTATTTCGGTGCGAAACTCAGAAAGCAGAGCAATTCCCTCTTCCTCTTCACTTCCTTTGGAATTGTGGGCGGAATTTTGCTCGTCTTTGCGGCAATTCTTGCGTTTGCCATGAATAATACCTCGGGCGCACTGACGGTTGCATTTCTCGGTGCGGTAATTTCGGCAGCGGCTATAGTTTCCTATAATCAGTATGCTACTGCAAAGCGCGAAATTGAAGATTTTGTTAATAAAATGGGCGAAGGATTCAGCGCAAAAAATGCCCCCGAGCTCAAGCAAATGCTTGAAAAATTCAATGAGAGCCGTGCCGTTTATAAGGAAAGATCCGCGGCACTTGAAAGCGCAAAAATGCGCCTGTCCATGAGCGAGCAAATGCTCACGAGCGAGAGAATTAAGGCGGCTTCCCTTCTCTCGAAATTCGGAATTTCCACCGAGAATGGTGGGGATGCCGACGCGCTCAAATCACTTGCGGACAAGGTGAAGAATTATCTTGACAAAAAGGGCGAGCTTGAGGACTCCGCAAAGCAAAACTCCGCGCTTCTTAAATCAATCTCTCTTGAACTTGAGAGATTTAATGAGGATGCAATTCGTGCGCGCCTCACACCTGAAATTGAGGAAAAGATAAAGAATACACCGTTCGATAGACTCAAGGCGGAGAGGGATCTTGCGCTCCACCGCACAAATCAGTACGGTCAGTATAAGGCGGCAATCGAGCGAGGACTTGCGTCCTCGGGAGGTAGAAGACCCTCGAGCGAGATTTTCCCCGAAATCGAAGCAGAAGAAGAGCGTTTTGAAACTCTAAAACTCCGCTTTGAAGCGATTCGTCTTGCTATGGAAACTGTCAACCTCGCATCACAGCGCATAAAATCCGACATCACTCCTAGAATCAAGGATAGAGCACAGCAAAACCTCGCAACGATAACGGACGGAAAGTATAGCGAGCTTTACGTGGACGAAAATATGTCTCTTTCTATCTTTGCAGGCGGTGCAACGCGCCATATCGACTCATTGAGTAAGGGTTCGCTTGATGCGGCTTATTTTTCCGTTCGCCTTGCCCTCATAGAGACACTTCTTGGCGAGAAAAATCCGCCTCTCTATATGGACGAGTGCCTCTCACAGCTTGATGACGGCCGCGCCAAAAATACACTCCGCGCGATAGCCGACCATGCCGAGAACGCACAGTGCGTACTATTTACCTGCCAAAATCGAGATGTTGAGCTTGCACAAGCAGTAACGGACGTAAACGTAATTGAAATTTAATGCAAAAACCACCCGTTTGGGTGGTTTTTTATTTTATTGATTTACATCGACTTTCCATCGAGGTAGCCCTCGGTAATGATGTAGGTTGCGAGCACTCCGAGCGCACTAATGAGCGCGGCAAGCTTTTCGGTGGTGAGATTATCGACACCGAACAGGGCGCAAGCGGCAACCGCGAGCGCACCGATAGCCGCCCAAAACTTACGGCTGGCGAGCTTCTTTTTCCAATCTATTTTCATAGGCGCACCCCCACCTCCCTCTCGAGTGCGGAAATTTTCTTCTCGTGCTCGGCAAGCACCGTATAAAAATGCGCATTCTTGTCCGATTGATGCTCCATGCACTCCTTCAATTGAACAACTGCCGCCTCCAGCTTTGAAAGCGTGGAATTAATCTTGACCACCACGTTCATGATGCAATAAAAGCGGAAATTATTCCAAAAATGCCAACTGCAATTTCCCAAGTCATTTTTCACTCTCCTTTCATAAATATTTCCATTCCCCAATCTAATTTTATCACGTTTTTCTTTGATATTACTGACAATTTTCCGTCAAAACGTAAAAAAACACATCAAAAAAATCTTGTAAATTTAATATATATATGATATACTTATACTGGAAAACCATCTAAACCCATAAAAGAAAGGAAAAAACTATGGAAATCAAAGACATTTTATCAAAAGTTGACCACACACTTCTTGCACAGAGTGCTACTTGGTCTGAAATTAAAGCTATTTGCGACGACGGTATGAAATACGAAACCGCGTCCGTTTGCATTCCTGCTTCTTATGTAAAGCAGGCAAAGGAATATTGCGGTGAAAGACTCGCAATTTGCACAGTAATCGGCTTCCCCAACGGTTATAGCACAACAGCTACCAAGGTTTTTGAAACTGCTGACGCAGTTGCTAACGGTGCGGATGAAATCGATATGGTTATCAATATCGGATGGCTCAAGGACAAAAAGTACGATGAGACTCTTGCTGAAATCAATGCTATTAAGGATGCTTGCAACGGCAAAATTCTCAAGGTTATTATCGAGACCTGCCTTCTCACTGACGAAGAAAAGGTTAAAATGACTGAAATTGTTTCAGAAAGTAAAGCGGACTATATTAAAACAAGCACAGGCTTTTCTACCGCAGGTGCAACCCGTCATGACGTTGAAATTTTTGCCGCACACGTTACAAACGGCACTCTCATTAAAGCGGCGGGCGGCATCTCCTCTATCGCCGATGCAGAGGATTTCATCAACCTGGGCGCGAGCCGTCTTGGAACGAGCAGAATTGTAAAAATCGTAAAGACGGGCGAGCAGAATAAGGGAGATACCTCATATTAAAGCAGAAGCAGGCGATTTTGGAGCTTCTGCGGAGTTTGGCTGTGTTCTTTTCCAAAATGCCTTTGCGCTCGAACCCCTCGGCATCCATTCTATTTGCTCCGGTGAGAGCATAATCAAATAAAATAAATCGAGAGAGAGGAAAGATTATGCTTCAGACAGAAGGTAGACAATATCACATTCCCGCTTCGTTTGGCGAGGTTGGAAAATACGTTATTCTTCCCGGTGATCCCGGAAGATGCGAAAAAATTGCAAAGTTTTTTGATAATCCCACATATCTTGATACAAACAGAGAGTATTGTATTTGGAACGGCACGCTTCTGGGTGAAAAGGTGAGCGTTTGCTCAACGGGGATCGGGGGACCCTCCACCGCTATCGCGGTTGAGGAGCTTGCAGCTTGTGGCGCAGATACGTTTATCCGTGTTGGCACTTGCGGCGGAATTGACCTCGACGTGAAAGCCGGCGATGTTGTTATCGCAAATGGAGCGATCCGCCAGGACGGCACAAGTCTTGAATACGCGCCTCTTATGTTCCCGGCGGTACCGGATACGCAGGTCCTTTTTGCGCTT
>JAZRHW010000115.1:0-4457 GCA_045644965.1 Eubacteriales bacterium | reverse complement strand
CACCAATGGCACACAAGTTCGGTTCTATGATATATTCTATCCGTATGATGCGTCATTGATACCGAGCAGTTTGGACAATTTATTGCCACACCGCATGATGCACAGCTTACGAAATTGTGATAGCCGCGACGGTTAAGGAAGAGTATACTTTGTTCCTTCTTGTGAAGATTGGTGCCAATGGCATCAAGAAGGGGCATTGAAAGCGAGGTGGTATTACCCGCTCGCACTTCCTCGCGCATGTCGGCAATCTCAACGCTCGGGAGCTTGGCTTTTCCGTAGCGGTTTTTGAGTTCTATGAGTGTATATTTGCCGTCAACGGCTTTTTTATAGCTTTCTACTGACGGTGTTGCGCTTGCAAGAAGCAAAAGGGAATTAGTTTTACTGCAACGGAATCTTGCAATATCCCTTGCGTGATATTTTGGATTGTTGTCGGACTTGTAGGTGTGCTCCTGCTCCTCGTCGATAATGACAAGTCCAAGATTTTGGACGGGTGCAAAGATGGCACTTCTGGTTCCGATAACGAGGTCTGCCTCGCCTCGTTTAATTCTCATATAGGCATCAAGTCGCTCTCCGCCGGAAAGTGACGAGTGGATTATTGCAACTCTTGAACCATAGCGCGAGCAAAAAAGCTCAACGGTTTGTGGTGTGAGCGAAATTTCGGGGATGAGCATAATCACACCGTTGCCCTTTTGAAGTGCGTGGTCGATTATCTTCATCATTACGCAGGTCTTACCGCTACCCGTAATTCCGTGAAGGAGCGCGCAGGACGGCATGTCCTTGGAAAATAGAGTGATTAACTGCTTGAGTGCAGTGTCCTGTTCCTCGGAAAGAGTGAGCTCTTTCGCGTGGTTTTGTCGGCCCTTGCCCTCGTAAGGATTTCGCCAAACACTTTCAATTTCTTTTTTGATATATCCCTTTTTCACAAGGGCTGTGAGCTGAGCGTCAATAACACCGAGCTCGCTCTTGATATCCTCGGCGAGCATTCGCTCGCGGAGAGAAAGAAGGGAAAGAATATTCTTTTGAATCTCGGAACGGAGCTTTTTAAAGCCGTCAACACTTTCTCCCGTACCGAGAAGGGAAGCAAGCTCGTCATTTGTGACGGAGAGAAGGTAGTACTTTTTCTCCTTGCCGACGGTCTTACTCTTGATAATGGTATCTTTTTCGATTAATTTTTTGGAAAGAAGCTCGGAAATAGTTGCGAAAACGGAGCTTCCGAATTTTTGATATAGATTTTCAGTTGAAACAAGCTCACGGTCGGCAATAAAATGGAAAACGTCGGCATTGTCGTCATCACAATTAGCACCCTCTACAACTTTATAGCAGGTAATTATCTCGTTAAGAGCGCCTGCAGGGATCATTGCGTGCACCGCATCACCGATGGTGCAAAGCGTTTGATCCTTCATAAATTTGCAAAGCTCAAGCTCGGTGGTGGTGAGTGAAATTTCCTCACTTGCGAGCATTTTAATGGATTTTGTTTTTGTCTCGGGCTCGATATCGGTTGTAGCGGTAACTAATCCAATTTGAGTTTTATTGGTTTGACCGAAGGGAACAACCACAAATGAGCCGCATTTGACGAGCGCGGAGAGGGGGTAGGGAATGAAATAAGTATACTCATGGTCTATGCAATATGGATTATTCAAAAGATGTACTTTGGCATATCTGTTTCCCATAATTCTCTCCTTTCACGTTTTCTATCTTGCCTAAACGATGGGCGGAGAATAATCTCCGCCTTATAAACGTTTTTAAGCTTCTTCAGTTACTTCAACTTCTTGTTCTACTTCGTGAGCAGTGTTTTCCTCACGATAGATCTCGTATCTACCGTCGTTGATGCGAGTGATAGCATTTTTAATTGCCTTTTCGTCCTTGAGGTCCTTGTCGATGCTGTTGATAAGGTTGCGATCGCTTTCCTTATTGCCTGTCATTGACTTTTCAGCTTCTTCTCTCTGTCTAACGTATTCGTCAGTGAGCTGGCGAGCTGCCTTTGCAGTAGCGAGAGTGAGCTCGTAGCGATTGTATTGGTCCTTTGTAAGATCTTTGATTGTGGGCTTAAGCATATTTATTTTCTCCTTAAAATAAAGTAATTAGTTTTCAAAATATTTCTTTTCAGCATCGGGCTGACGGTGTTGAGCGAGCTTTTCAGCGCGCACTATTGCCTTGATATCGTCGGCTGCAACTGCGCTACCGCCGTTGTAATTGTATACGATATAATCGTACGCGTCGAGCTGTGCGATTTCGCGCTTTGCTTTTTCAAGACGCTTTCGGATAACCTCTTCAGTTTCAGTTGCTCTTCCGCGAAGGCGCTCCTCTTGGATAGCAAATGTCGGGGGAATGAGCATAATGAGAACTGCGTCGGGGAATATTTTCTTTACGTTTTTCGCACCGTCGCATTCGATTTCAAGAATGAGGTTTTTGCCGCTTTCAAGAACTGCGATAGCTTCCTTTAAGGGAGTACCGTAGTAATTGTCGCAGTAGGTTGTATATTCAAGGAATCCGCCCTCGTCTATGCGGCGCTGAAATTCCTCGCGGTCGATAAAGTGGTAGTTAACACCATTTACCTCACCCGGACGGGGTGCGCGTGTTGTTGCGGAAACGGAGAAAACGAAATCTCCCGTTGCCACGAGTTGGGAATTTACCGTACCCTTGCCACTTCCTGCAGGGCCGGAAACAACGATTAAAAGTCCGCGACTCATTCCTCTTCCTCCTCTATTTCTTCCTCGTATGTTGTGTCGTCCATTCTGTTTGCAATTGTTTCCGCACCTATTGCGGAGAGGATAACGTGCTCAGAATCTGTAATTATAACTGCTCTTGTTCTTCTTCCGCAAGAAACGTCGATGGTTCTTCCATCTTCCTTTGCATCCTGAACAAGACGTTTTATAGGTGCTGAATCGGGGCTCGCGATTGCGACGATTCTCTCAACAGCAACCATATTTCCAAAGCCAATATTAATGAATTTCATAACTGTCCGTCCTTATTCAATATTTTGGATCTGTTCTCTTATTTTTTCAAGTTCGCATTTGATGTCTACTACTACATGGGCGATAGAGGAATTTGAGCATTTTGAACCGATTGTATTGGTTTCGCGGTTCATCTCCTGCATAAGGAAGTCGAGCTTTCTTCCGACGGGCTCGTTTGAAGAAAGGATATCTTCAAATGCCTTAAAGTGAGAACGAAGTCGAACAATTTCCTCGTCAACAGCAACCTTGTCCGCAAAAATAGCGCACTCGGTGAGAATTCTGTTTTCGTCAAGAGTTACCTTGTTGTCGGAAAGCACTGTACGAAGCTTTTCTTCAAGTCGTGAGCGATATGCGGATACGTCCTCTTCGCTATGAGCTTCAACTATATTAACTCTTTCCTCAATTGCCTTGACCTTGCTGCGAAGATCCGCCTCGATATTTGCGCCCTCGCGCTCTCTCGCCGTGATGAACTTTACTATTGCCTGGTCAAGAACTACTGTGAGATCCGCCCAATCCTGCTCCTCGTCCTCTTCAACCTTGGAGAGAGTGAAGATATTGCTATCGCGCTGGAGAGTTGCTACGGTGATCTCGCCGGGAAGATCGAGAGTTTCCTTTAATTGCTTGAGTGCCTCATAGTACGCCTTGGCATACTCTTCGTTGAGGGAAATGGAAACGTCGCCACCGCCAATGGGCTCTACGGTAATGGAAACATCCACCTTTCCGCGGCTGATACCCTTTGACTGAAGATATGGCTTAATCTTTTCTTCGAGGAAGGAATAGCTTCTCGAAATTCGTGTTGAGCAATCAAAATAGCGGTTATTAACGCTTTTGATCTCAACTGTTATGTTTTTGTTGTTTACTGCTTCGGAGTGTCGTCCGAAGGCGGTCATGCTTTTAATCATAGATAATTATTCCTTAAAAATAACAATATATATTCAGTTTATTTTAATACATTTTGCCTCGTTTGTCAACTCTTTTTTGAATTTTATATTATATATTATATTATCACGCGTGCGTGTAAAAACAAAAAGTGCAAAAAAGAGCCCAAAAAGGGAAGAAAGTAGTGTATTTTATATAAAGTTTGAAAAAAATCTTAAAAATGCAAAAAAACTCTTGCAAAATAGAAAAAAATGTTTTATAATAAATTGTAAAACTATGCACATATGCATTATTGGAGGTAATTTTATTATGATTATGGCTGGCGATTTCAGAAACGGCGTAACCTTTGACATGGGTGACGGCACAGTTTGGCAGGTTGTTGAATTTCAGCACGTTAAACCCGGTAAGGGCGCTGCTTTCGTTAGAACAAAGATGAAAAACGTCATCACAGGCGGTGTTGTTGAAAGATCCTTCAACCCCACTGACAAATTTGAGAACGCTCATATCGACAGAAAGGATATGCAGTATTCCTACACAGACGGAGATCTCTACTACTTTATGGATATGGAAACATTTGATATGCTTCCCCTTAACGCAGACAAGCTTGGCGACAACTTCAAGTTC
>JAZRHW010000114.1:0-2311 GCA_045644965.1 Eubacteriales bacterium | reverse complement strand
AATTACTTGCCAGACTTTATAGCAGCCTGTGAAGCAAGGCAAATATAAGGGGGTTTTGAATGAGGACTGTTGCATCCTCGTTCTCTTTCCTATGTAACGAGGAAATCTCCTCGATTTCCTCTAACTTGATAACGTTCTTCTTTTTCCGTCCCTCTACCGTGTATGTGGCTCTTGCCTTGGTGTTTCCACTCAAATTAACATACCAATGAAAAGAGGTGTTAGAAGTCGGTGTCACCATATATACAAACTTCTTGATTACATCGTGGTTAAGCGTTGCTTCGCTGAAATCTACGAGAGAATGTAATGTTGCGGTGATCTCTGTCAAGTTCAATGTGGTTCCTTGTTCCTCGGCTTGCGGTGCATCTTCCAAAGCCTTCTCCAATGCACGTATTTCAGCATCTACCGGGGAGCGCATTGCTTGGTACTCGTCCTTGGAGATTTCGCCATCTGCTCGCATTGCAATTAGATTTTGCAATCGGGTCGTGGCTTTATTGAGTTTTGCTTGAATGGCGGCGGTGTCGCTCTTGCCACTTGTTACTCGCTCATCCCTATAATACCTCTTTATAAGGTCAAGCGCAAGTAAAACAGATTCTTTTCTGTCTGTCCATAAGTGCTCTAAAAGGGACTTTGCCATAAAATCAAGTTTCCAATCGGCAATCATACGGCTGTCGCAATATCCCTCGGTATCCAAGCCAAGCTCAACTCGTTTCTTTTTGTTGCCGTTGTTCAGTTGATTGTAGCATTGATAACCGTAGGAGATGCCGCCGTCATTTTTGGTGTGCCACTTGTTTTTGCGGAAAGATGATCCGCACGAACACCGAAGCAAATTGACCCATATATCTTTAGAGTCACGCTTGCTATGTGTGGTCTTGGTTGACGATACTAAAGATGGCTTTACACGGTTCATCCGTATCTCTTGTGCCTTATCCCACACTTCTTGTGATACAATAGCAGGGAAATCACCCTCAATATATTCATAGGTGGACATATCAAGGTTATTGATACGCTTCTGCTCCAAAAAGTTATTGCTACGGGATTTATTATAACATTTCGTTCCGGTGTAAGTGGCATTTCGGATTGCTCTCATAATATTCGATACGCTCCACTTTACCAACCCACTTGCCGTTTTGCGTTTGCGCTCGGTGAGAATGTTCGCTATCTTCATTGAACCGTATCCCTGCAGGTAAAGGTCAAATATCATTCGCACCGTTTCGGCTTGCTCCTCGTTGATAACGTAAGTATCACCAACTCGGTCATAACCTAAAATATTTCCGTTACCATAAAGAACACCGTTATCACGGCTGATTTTCTGACCTGCCTTTACACGCTCGGATGTTTTGCGGCTTTCTTCCTGTGCCAAGGTTGCCATAAGGGACAAACGCAACTCTCCGTCGCCATCCATTGTCCAGATATTATCATCAATGAAAAACACCTCAACACCGATATTCTTTAATTCTCTTGTTACCACAAGGGTATCAACCACGTTACGGGCAAATCGACAAACCTCTCTCGTCACGATCAAATCAAATTTGCCGCTTCGTGCATCCTCCAACATACGGAGAAAAGCAGGACGCTTTTTAGCTTGTGTGCCGGTGATACCTTCGTCAATGTACTTTTCCACCACTGTCCAATTCGGATGATATTTTGCTTGGTCATCGTACCATTGCATTTGGTTTTCTAATGCCGACAACTGCGCTTCGTGCTCGGTTGAAACACGTCCATAAATTGATACTCGCCTTTGACGGTTACGGTCAAACATTGCATAGTCCGTCAACTTAAATCTGTAATTGTATTGGTTTACTGCTGTGTTCATATTCTTACCTCCAATCTTTGATGATTATATTGTAGTAAAAATCGCTTCATTTGTTAAATGTGCGATTTTGCGTTTTTTACAATATTTGAATAAGTGGCTTGATTGATTAAGCCTTTTTCAAGGAGTATTTCAATGAGCTTCAACGCAGCATATAAATTATCTATTTTTTTATCGCTCATTATGAACCTCCTTTTTGTTTCACCTTAAATACCGTTCCCTTGGGGAAACCGCAACGGGAGCAGGTACAGGTGATTTTTTTGCCTTCAATAGAAAAAGCACCTGCGTGGGATAGTAAATCCTTGCAGGTGCCACACAGACCAATTTCGGTTGTCTTAGTAACGGGGTCGATAAACCCCAAGCTGATTGCAAGAGAATACTCAATGCCCGCAAGTGCTTTGTCGCTTGCTTTACCGATGTACTTTTGAAGCCTTTGCTTGTCGATGGTGTGTATCTGCTCCAAAAGCACGATAGACGGCTTCTCAAGGCCGCTTTCGGCTT
>JAZRHW010000113.1:0-12671 GCA_045644965.1 Eubacteriales bacterium | reverse complement strand
AAAAAGTGTTTTAGAGGAACGAGAGTTTTCAAACCATGCAATATTGTCTTCTTCGGAAAGGGAAGAAATGTCGTCAATAGCTTTTCCTAAAATTTGATAAAAGGGTCGTGTACGTTCAACAGTTTCTTTTGCACGGCGAAGTTTTGACGTCGCCACAAGCTCCATAGCTTTGGTGATTTGCATAGTACCCTCAACACTTTTTATGCGAGCTTTTATGTCATTCATTCCTGCCATGCTATACACTTCCTTTCATAGATTATTTGTTAAATTGGTCCTTTACAGAGAGGATTGCTTCTTTAAGCTCTTCTGTATTTTCGGGTGAGAGTTCACCTGTTTCTCTGATGGACTGGAGAAGATTTCCCTTAACCGCAACAAGATATTCAAAGAGATCTTCTTCAAAACGGTGAATATCTTCAACGGGAATTTCTCTGAGCATATTGTTTACAACTGCGTAAATAATAGCAACTTGAAGCTCAACTGCAATGGGAGAATTTCTATTTTGCTTCAATACTTCAACTATTCTCGCGCCTTGTTCAAGTCTTGCTTTTGTATCGGCATCAAGATCCGAGCCGAACTGAGCAAAGCCTTGAAGCTCACGATATTGTGAATAGAGGAGCTTGAGCGTACCTGAAACTTTCTTCATTGCCTTAATTTGCGCATTACCGCCAACTCGAGAAACGGAAATACCGGGGTTAACCGCAGGTCTAACGCCTGAGTGGAACAACTCGGACTCAAGGAATATCTGTCCGTCGGTAATAGAAATTACGTTTGTGGGGATATATGCGGAAACGTCGCCTGCCTGTGTCTCAATGATGGGAAGAGCAGTGAGAGAACCGCCACCGTATTCGGGAGCAAGTCTTGCAGCTCTTTCAAGAAGTCTTGAGTGAAGATAGAAAACGTCACCGGGATATGCTTCACGTCCGGGAGGACGACGAATAAGCAAGGAAAGTGCTCTATAAGCCACCGCATGCTTGGAAAGGTCGTCATAAATAATAAGAACGTCCTTACCCTTGTCCATAAAGTATTCACCCATTGTACAACCTGAATAGGGAGCGATATACTGAAGGGGGGCGGGGTCACTGGCATTTGCTGAAACTACGATTGTATAGTCCATAGCGCCTGCGCGATAAAGCGTGTCTACAACTGAAGTTACCGTGGACTGTTTTTGTCCTATAGCAACGTAAATACAAATAACGCCATTGCCTTTTTGATTGATAATTGTATCAGTGGCAATTACAGTCTTACCGGTCTGTCTGTCACCAATAATAAGCTCTCTTTGACCACGTCCGATGGGGATCATGGAGTCGATTGCTTTAATACCGGTTTGAAGGGGAACTGAAACTGACTTTCTTTCAATGATACCGTAAGCACGTCTTTCAATGGGATTATACTGTGTAAGGTACATAGGCCCCTTGCCGTCAATAGGCTGACCTAATGCGTTAACTACTCTACCGATAAGCTCGTCGCCAACGGGAACGGATACTACGCGTCCCGTTCTTTTAACGATGCTACCCTCGGTGATGCCTATGTCGGTACCCAAAAGTACGCAGCTAACAAAGGTTTCTTCCAAGTTGAGTGCCATACCAAAGGAACCATTAGCAAACTCAAGAAGTTCGTTTGCCTTACACTTATCAAGCCCGTGAACCTTAGCAATACCGTCACCTACGGAAATAACGTAGCCAATTTCGTCCTGCTGAGTTTTAGACTCATAATGACGAATTTGTTCTTTTATGATTTTTGAAATATCATCTATTTTTGATTGCATTTTTTCACCAACTTTTTATATTACTAAATCTTTGAGGCTCTTGTCAAATTTATCAAGCTTGGTTTTGATCGAGCCATCTATTTGCTGGCCCAAATATCTAAGCTTCATACCGCCAAGGATAGATGGGTCAATGGTGTTGTTTACTATTATTTTTTTGCCCGTTAAATCTTCGAGTTTAAGGGTAAGCTTGTTTATTTGTTCGGCAGTCAAGGGAATAATGGAAATTGCCTCAACCCTCTCAATTCCGCGCGATATGTCATATGCCATCATATAAGCATCTTTAATCTTGTAGATGAGATAAGCTAATCTACGCTCGGAAAGAATCTTAAACAAGTTAATAAGATTTCTACTTAATGTGCCAAAAGCTTTTTCTATCATATCGATTCGTTCCTCGCGGGAAAGCGCCGGCGTATCAAGCAACTGAAGAAATTCGGGGTTATTTTGAATTGCGGTGCAAAGAAGTTCAAAGTCCTGTTTGACCTGTTCGGTTTCACCGAGTTCTTCCGTGAGCATAAAAAGCCCATCACCGTAATTCTTAGCATCACGATCAATGTACATCATATTATTCACCAACACTGTCTATAAAAGAGTCGATAAATTCAGCGTGTTCCTTTTCGGAAACCTCGCGTCCAATAACAGCTCCGGCAATAGAAATTGCCATTTCCGAAACTTCATTTTTCACCTCGGAAAGAGCATGCTTCTTTTCAAGCTCAATCTCTTCTTGAGCTCTCTCATGGATTCTTGATGCCTCGAGCTGAGCTTCACGAATAATTTCTTCTTCTTTAAGCTGTGCACGACGAAGAGCGGTTTTAAGAATTTCTTCGCTCTCTTCATTGGCGTGGCTGAGCTTTTCTTCGTAAGAAACCTTCATCGCTTTTGCATCAGTTTCGGCATCGGAAGCATTTTTGTACATATCGTCGATTTCTTTTTGCCTTGAATCAATCATATTTTTCATAGGCTTAAAAAGAATTTTTTTCAAAAATAAGTATAGAATAAGTAAATTACACCATGCAAAAAGCATCGTCCAGACATTGACGCCTACGAACGATTCAAAAGCATCCATTACTACACTCATTGCATTCTCCTTAAAATATTAATTAGTTTACACCAAGGAATATGAGAAGAAGAGAAACTACAAGGGAATAAATACCTGTTGTTTCAGTAACTGCACAACCAAGAATCATTGTTGTACGAAGATCGCCTGAAATTTCGGGCTGACGAGCCATAGATTCAAGAGTTTTACAAACTGCGAGACCTTCACCGATAGCGGGACCTATAGAACCGATACCCATACAAATTGCTGCACCGAGTGCTCTTGCTGCATTAACATCCATTTTTAATAATCTCCTTTTAAATAAAAATTTTGAACTGTGAATTAATTATATATTTGCATTGTCTTCTTCAGCGGGTGGCGGGCAAGCGCCTGCAACATACACCATTGTAAGCAAGCAAAATACGAATGCCTGTACAAATGCGGAGAAGAAGTCAAAATACAACGAAAGAAAAGCGGGGATACCCACCTGAAGAATGGGCGGAACCATTGAAAGTAGATATGCGGGCAACCAACTAAATATAGCCTTTGAAGCTACAGCGAGTGCGCCGTATATCAAAGAGGTGAGAACGGAGCCGCCTGCAACGTTACCAAAGTGACGGAATGCCATTGCAAGTGGTTGAGCAACCTCACCAATGAGGTTCATGGGAGTCATTACGACAATCGGTTCAGTGAAGCCTTTAAGCCAACCGATAAATCCGTTTGCTTTGATGTTGTGGTACCATACCATAACGCTGGTTACAAGTGCATAGGCAAGTGTAACGGAGAGATCCGCCGTGGTAGAACGGAAAATCATTGTAGTGCCGATAAGGGAACCAAACATACATGTAACGAATAGTGTTCCAATATAGGGAGCAAATTTCAAATTGTGCTTACCCATGGTTTGTTCAACGAGATCGTAAAGCATATTTAATACTTTCTCGACTAAAACCTGGAGTCCACCGGGGTGTTTTTCTATCTTGCGTGATGCAATATAACCAAGCACCATAAGCAAAATTGTAACAACGAAAAGGGAAACGGTGGTCTGAGTGATTAAATTGCCAAAGTTTCCGAAAATGTCTGCAATTGTACCTGCAAACATTTGGTAAAGTTCGTCAATTCGGACAAAGACCTTTGGACCTGTTACTTCTAATTCCAAATCTTATTCACCTCGTTTCTTTTTAATAAACTCAGCGGCATAAATGAGGGGCTTGTACATCAAAAGCGGAATAACTGTTGCCAAGGGGTCAAACCATCCGCTAATGAATGCAATAACCAAAGATCCAAACATCAAACCCGTTCTCAAAACATATGATTTTGTGATCGCATTTTGAACCTTTATCGACTGCGCTTTAGAGAGTTTTTCAATCTCTTCATCAGTCATCTCTTTGTCGCCGCGTGTTTCCATAAATTTGTCAAGCGCTCTATTGATGGAGAAAGAGAGTATCAAGAAGTTTATTACAGTTACTGCTCCACCAAGAATTGCGCCGCTAATGACTTGCCATTTGAAGAAGCCGGTAGCAAGAAATCCGATTGCAACCAAAACTGCAACAATAATCTCACCAAGGGCTAAGATAAGCACGTCTTTATTACTATTTTTCATTATTTTGTCCATTTTTTCTCCGTTTAGATTTTTGTGATTTTTCAATGTGATTTAGTGCATTCATTGTTGAAAGTATGAATTTAATCATTGAGAAAAATCCGGTTATTACACCAATGAGAATGGTGATGGCATAAAGCCAAGAGGGAAGTCCACATTTTTCAACGAGCAGCCAAGCTAAAAGCAACCCACCACCGATATGCATTAAAAGTGTGAGGACGGACTGAAACACAACGTTAACTATGTAAATAGCGCTATATGCTCCTCTCATTTTTGCCTCCAAAACTTTCATATTAATATATATGCATTTCTCAAACATAATTATTGTATCACAAATTGCGACAAAAATGCAATACCTTTAGAAAACTTTTTAGTCTAAAATGGTGTTTTTGGATTAATTTGGAGCATTGCACAATTATTAAATATGAAAATTGTTCATAAATACATAAAAAGAACCTCAATTTGAGGTTCTTTTTAGCTAGGATATCGTATATTAATGTATTGTTATATTAAAAAACATTAAAATTTATGAAAAAAAGGTTCAAGACCTTGAAATTTTCTAAAAAGTAGTATATAATTAGGCGTATGAAAACAAAAAACCGCTATGGACGCTTTTGCTCACATAACGGTTGATTGGAGCTAGTGAAAAGACTCGAACTTTCGACCTGCTGATTACGAATCAGCTGCACTACCGACTGTGCTACACTAGCAAATAATTGACTTCCATATTCTATCACTTAATGCTTGATTTGTCAAGTGGATGGATAAAAATAATTCAAAAAGAAGAGGATACAATGAACCTTTGTGATGTAAAAACTATAAAGCACATTATGAATGTGTTTGAAATTAAATTCAGAAAAGAATTTGGACAAAACTTTCTTATAAATAGAACGGTTGTTGAGGATATAGCGGATAATTGCGCCGACTCTACCGACACTTCCATTCTCGAGATTGGCCCGGGTATCGGCCCCTTGACTACTGAACTTGCACTTAGATATAGAGACGTTGTGGCGCTTGAAATTGACCACGGTCTTATCCCCGTTCTTAAGTATACGCTCGGTGAATTTACCAATGTTACCGTTTACAATGAGGACGTTATGAAAGCGGATCTTGACGCATTGCTTAAACCGTATTTCGACAAGGGAAGAGTATCGGTTTGCGCGAACCTTCCGTACTACATAACAACCCCCATTTTGATGAAACTCCTCGAGTGTGGACTTCCGTTTGATTATATCACTATTATGATTCAATCCGAGGTTGCTGACCGTCTTTGTGCTAAAGCGGGATCATCCAATTACGGAGCTATAACAGCAGTTCTTGCTTATTATGGTGTGGCGGAAAAATTGTTTACTGTTAGCGCTGGCAACTTTATGCCTGCACCAAAGGTAAATTCAACTGTTGTTCGTATCAAGTTGCACAAGAATAAACCCTATGTTCCGGAGGATGAGAAGATATTCTTTAGAACGATAAAGGGTGCATTTGAACAGAGAAGAAAAACACTCCCCAATGCCCTTGCTGCCGCATTTGGAGAGTTGTCAAAAGATGAGATAACAGCCGCAATAGTATCCTGCGGTCATTCTGCCGATATACGTGGAGAGAGACTCGGTGTTGCCGAATTTGTGGCATTATCCGATGAGTTAAATAGATTAATTAAAGCTAAATAATGAAGGTTTGTTATGCTTAATTTTACAATTCCAAAGGATTATAAATCCTTGCTATCTTTGAGAGAAACTGAAGTAGCGATAAAAAAAGTTAAGGACTATTTTGAAAGACGTCTTGCCGAAGAATTAAATCTTACCCGTGTTTCCGCACCTATATTTGTGCGTACAGATAGTGGCTTAAATGACAATCTCAACGGCCACGAAAGACCTGTTTCTTTTGATATTGCTACTGGCGAAGAGCTTGAAATCGTACATTCTCTTGCAAAGTGGAAGCGAATGGCGCTTAAAACTTATGGTTTTAATAAACACGAGGGATTGTACACGGATATGAATGCAATCCGACGTGATGAGGAGCTTGATAATATTCACTCAATATTTGTAGACCAATGGGACTGGGAGCGTATTATAGACAAAAGTGAACGCACCGTAGAAACACTAAAAAGTACAGTTAATTCTATCTTTAAGGTTTTGAAAAATACCGAGGAATATATTTCGTCCGAATATCCATTTATTGAAAAAGTACTTCCTGAAAATATAGAATTCATAACTTCACAAGAGTTGGAAGATATGTATCCTAATCTTTCGCCCAAGGAAAGAGAATACGAAATTTGTAAAGAGAAAAAGGCAGTATTTTTAATGCAAATTGGTGAAACACTCCGCTCGGGTAATAAGCACGACGGTCGCGCACCTGACTATGATGATTGGACGTTAAACGGTGATATTCTCGTTTATTATCCCGTGCTTGATATCGCACTTGAGTTATCGTCTATGGGAATTCGCGTTGATGAGGATGCAATGCGAAGACAGTTGCGCCTTGCTCATTGTGAAGGAAGAGCAGTATTACCGTTCCATAAGGAACTTCTCGGGGGCAATTTGCCATACACAATTGGCGGAGGCATCGGTCAATCGAGGATGTGTTTGTTCTTTTTGAAAAAAGCACATATCGGTGAGGTTCAAGCATCTTTTTGGACTGAAAATGACCACGATTTTTGTCATAAAAACGGAATCAATTTGCTTTAATAATCAATGGCTTTTGCATAACGTGCAAGGGCCACTATTTTTTTGTAAATTATGAATAAACTATTGACTTTTAGAGTGTTGTATGTTAATATAGTTAACGTGTTAATTAATGTTGGGAGGACGTAATGGAAGATACAAAATTTGAACAATATAAATCAACTATGTTTAAGATGATGCATATTGGACGCCTACACAGAAATGCTTTTGAAAATAACATTTCTCAAATGGGAATACATCATAGTCAGCATCATTTGCTTATGTATATTTCCAAAGAGGGCGAAGTTGCCACTCAAAAGCAAATTGCTGAAAAATTTGGAATAACCCAAGCCGCAGTTGCCCGATCGCTCAAGGTGCTTGAATTAGAAGGGTATGTAGAAAGGCAAAATACTGAAAATGACGGTAGATGCAATAAGATAGTCATTACTGACAAGGGCAGAGAAATCGTGCGAAAATCCCATATTATGTTCAAGGAAATGGACAGCAAAACATTTGAGGATTTTTCTAACGAAGATCTTAAACAGCTTAATGATTTGTTAGATAAAATGATGTCGAAGCTTTGCGATGGTCATGAAGAAATATGTGCAAGGAGAAATTATGAGAAAAAATAAAACAATTAACTGGTGGAAATATATAAAACCCTATTTGCCTTACTTTATTTTGGGCCCTCTTTGTATGATTATTGAGGTTATAGGCGAAGTTCTTATGCCGAGATTTTTGGCATATATAATCGATCTTGGAATTGACGGAAAGACGGAAAATGTACCGGGGATAATCATGTGGCTTCATGATCGAATTGGAGATGATGCGTACTTCATTGTGGCTATTGCTGCGGGAATGATAATGACTGCGATCCTTATGATGCTTGGCGGTGTTGGTGGTGCGTACTTTGGCGGTAAAGCATCAGTAAATTTCGCTGCGGATCTTCGTGCGGATCTCTATAAAAAAATTCAGAGCTTTTCATTTTCAAATATTGATAACTTTAGTTCCGCATCGCTTGTAACACGTCTTACAAACGACATTACTCAGCTTCAAAACTTTGTAAATATGATGCTCCGAATGTTCTTCCGCGCCCCCGGTATGATGATTGGTGCACTCATTATGGCAACGAGTCTTAATCCCTCGCTTTCCGTGGTGCTTGCAGTGTCCGTTCCGGTTATGCTCATATCCATTGGATGCATAATCGTACGAGGATTTCCTATGTTTGGAAAAATGCAGACTAAGATTGACGCTCTCAATGCGACGGTTCAAGAAAATCTTACCAACGTGAGAGTGGTAAAATCTTTTGTAAGAGAAGATTTTGAAGAAAACAAATTCAATAACGCCAACTCCGACCTTAAAAATACTGCCGGCAAGGCAATGAGAAATATGATACTTATGTCGCCCGTTATGACATTTATTATGAATGCTACTTCTATTGCAGTATACTGGTTTGGCGGAAAACAGCTTCTTGCGGGTGAAATGAATACGGGAGATTTTGCTTCTTTCGTAACATACATTACACAAATTTTATCATCTCTTATGATGGTTACATTCCTCTTTATGATGTTCTCACGTTCTATGGCATCCGCAAAAAGAATTGCTGAGGTTATGAACGAAAAGATAGATATAGTTGACTCTCAGAGCGCATCCGATATTACAGTTGAACGTGGTGATATCGAGTTCCGCAACGTTTCGTTCCGTTATTACAAGGATAGCGAGGGCAAGGTTCTTGATAACATTAATATTAAGATTAATGCCGGAGATACTGTTGGTATTATCGGCTCAACCGGTTGTGGAAAAACCACTCTCGTTTCAATGATATCGAGACTTTACGACGTTGATGAGGGCGAAGTTCTCGTTGACGGTGTCAATGTAAAGGACTATTCACTTTATAATCTACGCGAAGGTGTAGGCATGGTGCTTCAAAAGAATATACTTTTCTCGGGAAGTATTATTGACAATCTTCGTTGGGGTAATAGTGAAGCAACTATGGAAGAGATTCGTGAAGCTGCTGATTATGCACAGGCTGACGGATTTATCACAAGCTTTACTGATGGATATAATATGGACCTTGGCCAAGGCGGAACCAATGTTTCAGGTGGTCAAAAGCAGAGACTTTGTATAGCACGCGCGCTTCTCAAAAAGCCTAAAATACTTATTCTTGACGACTCTACTAGTGCGGTCGATATGGCGACTGAGGCAAGAATTCGTGAAGCATTCAAGAATAGCTTGAAGGATTCTACAAAGATTATTATTGCTCAGCGTATCAATTCAGTAAAGGATGCGGACGAGATTATCGTACTTGACGAGGGTAGAATTACTGGTGTCGGTACTCATGAATATCTTCTTGAAAACAATGTAGAATATCAAGAAATCTACTACTCACAAATGGATAAGAAGGAGGGTAATAAATAATGGCTGCAAGAAATTTACAAGAGCTTCAAAAGCAATATGGCGGCAAATCCTCCAACTCTAAAAAGGGTGGTATGATGCAGGGTCCCGGCCCTAGAAGAGGCCCCGGCGGCCCCGGTATGAGAGCAAAGGGAAAGCCTAAAAACACAAAGCAAACCATCAATCGACTTTTTAAATATCTTGCGAAATATAAGTTTAGATTGTTGCTAGTGCTCGTATGTATGATGTTTAGTACATTGTCATCACTCACTGGAGGATACATTCTTCGACCCGTAATCAACGCACTGGTTGGAAACAGTGAACTTACTTTCTTTGGCATAGTGTTTGATAATCCTCTCGAATACCTTGCACTAATCCTTAGCGTTATAGCGGTAGTGTATATTTGCGGTATAATTGCAAACTACTTGCAATCAAGATTGATGCTTTCAGTATCAATGAACGCTATTGAAAATCTTAGAAATGACCTCTTCAAAAAGGTTCAAAAGCTTCCTGTAAGAGAGTTTGACAGTGATAGTAACGGAACTATTATGAGTAGCTTCACTAACGATATTGATAATATCGACATGATGCTCCACAATACCATTGTTAATCTTATTTCGGGTTCAATCATGATTGTTGGTACACTTTCAATGATGATATATACCAATATTTGGTTGACCTTGATAACTTTAGTATTTATTCCTTTGTTTATGTTCCTCGCGGGACAAATTGCTATGCGCTCATCCAAATACTACGTTGGGCAACAGGCAGCGCTTGGCGCAATCAATGGTTATATTGAAGAATCCGTTTCGGGTCAAAAAGTAATTAAGGTGTTCAATCATGAACACATATGCGAAGAAGAGTTCAACACGCTTAACGCAGATATGCGTGAAAAACAGTTCAAGGCACAGTTCTTTGGCGGCATTATGGGTCCCATTCTTGGTAATACAAGCCAAGTAAGTTATGCTTTGACCGCAGGTATTGGTGGTGTGCTTTGCGTACTTACCGGTTTTGACGTTGGTGGACTTTCCGTATTCGTAAACTACTCAAGACAGTTTTCAATGCCAATAAATCAGATCTCCCAGCAAATGAGTACGATCTTTTCTGCTTTGGCGGGAGCCGAGAGGGTATTTGCTCTTATGGATAGAACACCCGAGAATGAGGGCGGAGAAAATGCACATTCCGCTGAGAGTATGCGCGGCGACGTAGTACTTGAAAATGTAACTTTCGGATATAATCCTGACAAAACAGTACTTAAAAACATCTCGCTTTATGCGCATCCCGGACAAAAGATCGCCTTTGTAGGTTCAACGGGTGCTGGTAAAACAACTGTTACAAACTTGTTAAACCGTTTCTATGATATTGAATCCGGTAAGATAACAATTGACGGTGTAGATATTAAGGACTATAAGCTTTCCGAACTTAGAAAAAATATCGCTATGGTTCTTCAGGACACCCATTTGTTCACAGGAACTATTATGGAGAATATCCGTTACGGACGTTTGGATGCTACCGACGAGGAAGTAATTGAAGCGGCAAAAACTGCCAGTGCACATAGCTTTATTATGAGACTTTCCGATGGCTATAATACAGTTATCGAAGGTGACGGGGCTAACCTTTCTCAAGGTCAAAGACAGCTTCTTAACATAGCTAGAGCAGCTCTTTCAAAAGCGCCCATACTTGTCCTTGACGAGGCTACAAGTTCTGTAGATACTAGAACTGAACGTCATATCGAGCACGGCATGGATCGACTTATGAAAAACCGCACAACCTTTGTAATAGCTCATAGACTATCAACTGTAAGAAATTCAAATGCCATTATGGTGCTTGAACATGGTGTGATTGTTGAGAGGGGAACTCACGACGAGCTTCTCGAAATGCAGGGAAGATACTACGAACTTTACACAGGTAAAAAAGAGCTCGATTAATAAAAAAAGCCAACATTTTGTTGGCTTTTTTTGAAAAAAGATTTGCAAAGTTGAAAAAATTCTATTGCAAATAATGAAGAATTGTGCTATACTACATTTGTATGTACTTTATGTATTTATGCTATATTATTAATAACAGGAGGTTAATCCCATGAAAATGACATTCAGGCATTACGGCCCCAATGATCCCGTAACCCTTGAACAAATTTCTCAGATCCCCAACATGTACTCAATCGTGTCTGCTGTATATGATGTACCTGCAGGCGGAGTTTGGAGCGAAGAAAGCATTAACGCAATTAAAGCAAGTGCTGAAGCTCACGGACTCAAATTTGAGGTGGTTGAGAGTGTACCCGTTCCCGAGGATATTAAGCTCGGTAATGAAAAGGCTCCTCAGCTTATTGACAACTACTGTGAAAACCTTAGACGTCTTGCTAAGGCAGGTGTAAAATGCGTATGCTATAACTTTATGCCCGTATTTGACTGGCTTAGAAGTGAACTTGAACACCAGGCTGAAGACGGTTCTAATAGCTTGGCTTATGACGAGCAGACTGTTCTTGCTATGAACCCCCTTGATGGTGGTCTCTCCTTGCCCGGCTGGGACGAAAGCTATACACTTGATGGCCTTCGCGATCTTCTCAAGCAGTATGAAGCAATTGATGAAGAACAGCTTTGGAAGAATCTCGAGGCATTCCTTACAAAGGTAATTCCCGTGGCTCATGAGGTTGGTATCAACATGGCAATTCACCCTGATGACCCGCCGTGGGGCATTTTTGGACTTCCCAGAATCATCACTTGCGAAGAAAATCTTGAAAGATTCCTTAAGATTGTAGACCTTCCCGAAAACGGTCTTACATTCTGCACAGGTTCTCTTGGCGCTTCCGAGAGCAATGACCTTGTTCAGATGAGTGCTAAGTTTGCAAAGAGAATCCACTTTGCTCACATCCGTAACGTTAAGCACACAGGTCCTCGTCAGTTCCATGAGGTAGCTCATCCTACTGATTGCGGTTCTCTTGATATCTACGGTATTATGAAGGCGCTTCACGATAATGGCTTTAACGGCTATATGCGTCCCGACCACGGTAGAATGATCTGGGGCGAAAAGGGTAGATATGGCTACGGTCTCTATGATAGAGCTCTTGGCGCAACATACCTTCTCGGCCTTTGGGAAGCTATCGAAAAAGATGCTAAAAACTAATTTAGGAGAATAATTATGAATAAAGTTTGTGTTATTACAGGCGCAGGCGGCATCCTTTGCTCATCCTTCGCTGAAGAAATGGCTAAACAGGGCTATAAGGTA
>JAZRHW010000112.1:0-7789 GCA_045644965.1 Eubacteriales bacterium | reverse complement strand
CTTGCAAACTTGACAAACAAAAAGATAAATTTCAATTCATCAGCAACAACCGAAGAAATGTATGAAGTGATTCGTAATTTCATAAAAAATTAAAAGCATACCCCGAAGGGTATGCCTTAGAAATTATTCAGTTCTATTCTTGAATGTTGCGCAGAGTGTTTCTCTGCTCACCTCGGCCTGATTAGGACCAACCTTAATGTGACCCGCACAGCACTTACCGTCACCGTGATGATATTCGCAAGTTATAACTTCACAAGTAATACCTTCGATTACATGCCTGTTAGGATTATAGCAATTTTTCTCGTTGTTCATATTTGCTCCGTTCCGCCATATGGCAATATATTTGTGAGAATCTCACAAACGTAGTATTTACAATTAACCTCTTAATTATTCACTTGAAAGGAACTTATATGTCGTTATACGTTATTTCAGACCTTCATTTATCTACGAATGAAACCACTAATAAATCAATGGAAAAGTTCGGAACTAAATGGAAGGACTACCATCAAAAGCTTGAAAAAAATTTCAAAGCGATAATTAATGATGACGATACAGTCATCATCCCGGGCGATATATCCTGGGCAATGACGCTTGACGAGGCAAAAGACGATTTCAAATTCCTTGACTCGCTTCCCGGAACCAAGATCATAGGAAAAGGAAATCACGATTTTTGGTGGTCAACTGCTACTAAGATCTATTCCTTCTTTAACGAAAATGAAATTTCGTCAATAAAACTCCTTCATAACAACGCATATCTTTTGGAAGATTGCATTGTTTGCGGTTCTCGCGGATGGTTTTATGATGAAAAGCAACAAAAAACAGTGGGAGATGTCGACTACGAAAAAATCGTAGCTCGAGAGGCTCAACGCCTTGAAATAAGCCTTACTGAAGCCATGAAATTGAAGGAACAAAATCCTACTTTCCCGATATTAGTATTCCTTCACTTCCCGCCCGTATACGCCGATTGTGTTTGCGATAAAATATTGGACGTACTCAAAAAATTCCAAATTGAAAATTGTTTCTATGGACATATCCATAACAATTATTCCATTCCAAGACATTTTGAGTATGATGGTATTAGCTTTACTATGGTAGCAGCGGATTACTTAAATTTCGCTCCCATGCCAATTTTTATTTAAATTTCGGTGAATTTGTAAAAAAAACTTGACAATTTGTTGTTAATTATTTATAATAAACGATGTATGTATAAAATCTTGGAGGATTAAAAAATGAAATTAATCAAAAATGAAAAACTTGAAGGAAGCAAAGTTGAGCTTCACTTCTCCGTAGAACAGTCTGTTTTCGAAGCAGCTTGCGAGCGTGCTTACAAAAAAGAAGTTGGCAAAATCAATATTCCCGGTTTCAGAAAAGGTAAGGCCCCCAGAGCTATGATTGAAAAGATGTACGGTAAGGGCTTCTTCTATGACACAGCTCTTAACGAAATTCTTCCCGAAGCTTACGAGAGCGCAGTTAAGGAAGCAGGAATTGATCCCGTTGCACAGCCCGAGATCGACGTTCTCTCTCTTGATGAAAACGGCGTAGTTTTCACTGCAAAGGTATTTGTAAAGCCCGAAGTTAAGATCGAAGGCTATTTCGGCATCGAAGTAAGCAAAGAAGTTGCACCCGTAACTGAAGATGAAATCAATCACGAGCTTGAACTCGTAAGAGAAAGAAACAGCCGTGAAATCGATGCTAACGATCGTCCTGCTGAGCTTGGCGATACTGCAGTTATCGATTTTGAAGGTTTTGTTGATGGTGTTGCTTTTGTAGGTGGCAAGGGCGAAGACTACGCTCTTAAGCTTGGTTCTGGTCAGTTCATCCCCGGCTTCGAGGAGCAGATCGTAGGTCACAACGTTGATGAAGAGTTCGACGTTAATGTAACATTCCCTGTTGAATATCATGCTGAAGACCTCGCAGGTAAGGTATCCGTATTCAAGGTAAAGCTTCACGCACTCACAAAGGTTGAGCTTCCCGAGCTTGATGACGAATTTGCAAAAGACGTTTCCGAATTTGATACACTTGATGAATACAAGGCTGATCTCAAGGCAAAAATCGAGAAGAGACATGAAAATGCAGCTGAAAGCGCAGTAGACGGTCAGCTCATGGATGCTCTTATTGAAAAGCTTGAGGCTGAAATTCCCGAGGCTATGTTCGATACAGAGGCTGAAAACTTTGTACGCGACTATGACAACCAGCTTAGAATGCAGGGTCTCGACCTTAAGACATACTTCCAGTACACAGGTATGACACTTGAGACACTTCGTGCTCAGTTCCGTCCCCAGGCTGAAAAGCAGGTTAAGGCTCGCCTTGCTCTCGAGAAGATTGCAGAGCTTGAGAACCTCAATGCATCCGAGGATGATATTAACGGCGAATATGCAAGAATTGCTGAAGCATACGGCATTGAAGTTGAACAGGTTAAGGCATCTATTGACTCCGAGTTCATCGCTGCTGATATGAAGGTTAAACTCGCTCTTGACGCAGTTAAGGAGCACATGGTTGTTAAGGCAGCTAAGAAAAAGGCAGCTAAGAAAACAACAAAGAAAGAAACTGTAGAGGGTGAAGAAAAACCCGTTAAGAAGACAAGAAAGTCTACAAAGAAGGCTACTGAAGAAACAACAGAAGCTTAATTCCCATATTATTTCAGGAGGTCATTACTTATGATGAATAACTCACTCGTCCCAATGGTCGTAGAACAGACCGGCAGAGGCGAAAGATCCTATGATATTTTTTCAAGACTGCTTAATGACCGTATTATTTTTCTTTCCGACGAGGTAAATGATGCTACCGCTTCCCTTGTGGTTGCACAGCTCCTTTATCTTGAGGCACAGGACCCTGATAAAGATATTTCCTTTTATATCAATTCCCCCGGTGGCTCTGTTACCGCAGGTATGGCAATTTATGATACCATGAATTTCATAAAATGCGACGTTTCCACTGTTTGTATCGGCATGGCGGCAAGTATGGGAGCATTCCTTCTTTCCGCAGGAACTAAAGGCAAGAGATTTGCTCTTCCCAATAGTGAAATCATGATCCACCAGCCCCTTGGTGGCGCTAAGGGTCAGGCAACCGATATTAAAATTCAAGCAGAGCTTATTCTCCGTACACGTGATCGTCTCAACAAGATTCTTGCTGAAAATACCGGCAAGAGTATTGAACAAATTGCTCACGATACCGAGAGAGATAACTACATGACTGCTGAGCAAGCACTTGCTTACGGACTTATCGACAAAGTTATTGATAAGCACGCTTGATAAGAGGTAAATATTATGGCTGAGAATAATAAAGCCCAAGGAAACGGCAATACCCCAACAAGGTATTGCTGTTTCTGTGGTAGACATGAAAATCAAGTAAATTTTCTTATTCCCTCACCTAAGGGAGTATATATTTGCGACTTTTGCGTTGACGCATGCTCTGAAATGCTTGACGAGGTACTTGCTGATTACTCATCAAATACTGATACAATCAAGCTTGAAGAACTTCCTAAGCCAATGGACATCAAAAAAACTCTTGATGAGTACGTAATTGGTCAGGATGATGCAAAAATCGCGCTTTCCGTAGCAGTTTATAACCACTATAAGAGAATTCTTTCCATTCAAGATTCCAAGGACTCCAAGGAAATCGATGGCGTTGAACTTCAAAAGAGCAACGTTCTTCTTATAGGCCCTACGGGTGTTGGTAAAACATACCTCGCACAAACACTCGCAAAGACACTTCAAGTTCCCTTTGCTATTGCCGATGCTACCACCCTCACAGAGGCTGGTTACGTTGGTGAGGACGTTGAGAATATCCTTCTTCGCTTGATCCAAGCTGCTGACTATGACATTGAACGTGCCGAAAAAGGAATTATTTACATTGACGAGATTGACAAAATCTCACGCAAGAGTGAAAATCGTTCCATTACTCGCGACGTATCCGGTGAGGGTGTTCAGCAAGCACTTTTAAAGATTCTCGAAGGTACAACCGCGAACGTTCCACCCCAAGGCGGAAGAAAACACCCCAACCAAGAGTTTATCCAAATCAATACTTCAAATATTCTCTTTATTTGCGGTGGCGCATTTGATGGCCTTGATAAGATTATCGAAAAGCGCAAAGGCAATAATGTTATTGGCTTTGGCGGAGAGGTTAAAAAGAAATCAGAAAAGAAGAAGGACGGCATCTACAAAGACGTTACTTCTCACGATATCGTAAAATACGGTTTGATTCCTGAGCTTACTGGACGTATACCCGTCATCGTGGCACTCTCCGAGCTTGATAAGGATGCTCTTAAGAAAATTATTTCCGAGCCTCGCAACTCCCTCCTCAAGCAGTATATTAAGCTCTTCTCTATTGATGGTGTTGAACTTGAATTTGATGATGATGCAATCGTAGCAGTTGCCGAGCTTGCCATCGATCAAAATACAGGCGCACGCGGACTTCGCTCAATAATGGAAGGATTTATGATGCAAATGATGTATTCAATTCCCTCACGCGACGATATCCAAAAGATCGTTATCACGAGAGAAACCGTACTCAACAAAGCAGAACCTAAATACATTCTTAAATAAAAAATGCTGTTGCAATTGCAACAGCATTTTTTTAACATCCGCAGGTCTTATCCGGGCGTTTATTTGAAATTTGTGAACCTCCAGCGCTGAATTCGTGCATAGGAAATGCCATGTGATTGAAAATCTCACAAGGATTTTCTTCGGAATGAGTTGTGCATTCCTTGTCAGGCACCATATATTCAGTAGCGTGAACAAGATACTGTGCGGGGCGTACAAGTCTAACCACTGAGAATATACCTATGGATACAGTAAGATACCGGTCAGAATCATCAATAAGTCCACCACTGAGATTACGGGTTACACCATCAGGAATATCGCCACAGCTACAGCAACAGAAACAACAATGGCTGTGTTTCTTTTCTATAACTTTAACACCAAGAATTATCGGGTTAAGTGCCTCTACAATTGC
The DNA here is from genome assembly GCA_045644965.1 of Eubacteriales bacterium. Lineage (GTDB taxonomy): Bacteria > Bacillota > Clostridia > Oscillospirales > CAG-272 > RGIG4608. Next base: position 2,836 of record JAZRHW010000112.1, on the reverse strand, counting down.
TGTAGGTAAATTACCTTCGCTACAGCAAAGATCAATTGGCATATCACAAAAACCAGTTGTTCCGTTGCTCTTAAAAACGTTAAGATTATTCTCTCCGCCAAAAAGGATTACGTTCTTATCAATTACAGCTACACCGTCAAAATCTTGAATTCTGGATGGGCCAAGACATGCTTCAAACGTAAGCTTAATATAGAGCCTGATATTTACTGAATAAAATCCTTTGTTGAACGCAATGGGATCAACGGTAATATTTGCCCAAGCAATGCAAGAATCCTTGACTCTTATGTTGCTTGTTCTATCGATAATCTCATTTCCAAAATTAGTGAGAAAGACTCTAACATTTTCGTAGCAATCTCTATCTCTACACGAGTCAAGAACACGATTTGCATCAATACAAACCATGTCTTTTCCGTTGTTGAGTCCTGAACAAGTAAATCTATTGTCCGACATACAAATTTCCTCCAAAAAAATAATAAGAAAGAGATTTATCTCTTCCTTATCATACTATGCTTAATTTGGAATTTTGACAACTTTAAAATAGCTTTCTCATTCGTTCAAGTGCATTTTTTTCAATTCTTGATACTTGAGCCTGCGAAATACCTATCATTTCAGCTACTTCTACTTGAGTCTTGTTTTTATAAAATCTCATCTCAATTATGCTGCGCTCGCGCTCATTCAATGTCTTCATAGCTTCATGCAAAGCAATTCTCTCAAGCCAGATGTCATCACTTGCGCTGGCATCACTTAATTGGTCAATAACGTAAATTGAGTCGCCATTGTCAGTGTAAACAGGCTCATATAGTGAAATTGGCGCAATAATTGCTTCCATAGCTCGCACAACATTTTCCTTTTTTTCTCCCATTTTGTTAGCAATCTCTTGGGCAGTAGGCTCATTTTCATTTTCGCGTATCAATTCTTCTCTAACTGTAAGAGCATGATATGCCGTGTCCCTCATTGACCTACTTATTCTAATAGAGTTATTGTCCCGTAAATATCGTCGTATTTCCCCTATGATCATTGGAACAGCATATGTGGAAAACTTAACTTCTAAATCGGTATTAAAATTGTCTACTGCTTTTATGAGACCTACGCACCCCACTTGAAATAGATCATCAACGTTCTCGTTTCGGTTACTAAACCTTTGAATTATGCTCAAAACCAAGCGCAAATTACCGTAAATTAGCTCCTCACGGGCAATAGAGTCACCATTTTTTGCTTTTATTAGTAATTCCCTCTTTTTCTCATCATTTAATACTATGAGTTCAGACGTATTCACGCCACAAATCTCTACCTTACTATAGTACATAAATACCTCTCATATGATATTTTATGAAAAGTATTGCCTGTTTTTATCAAGCATTATTCATGCATCATTTAGCCAAAATATGTTAATAAAAAAATCCGACAAACGTCGGATTTTTTATGTATTAATCAATATCTTCAAGAACCTGTTCGGGTGGATTCTCAAGAATTCTGGGATTCTCAAAAATCTTCTTCATCATCTTAAAGGCTGATGCGTAGTAGTAACCGTCACAAATTCTCTCGTCAGTAGTTACTTTCATTTCTATGTATCTATACTTAACTACCTCACCCTCGTCATTCATCTTCAAGCCGTGCTGCTTTGCACCGTATGCAACGAAAACAGGAAGGTTACCAAAGTCATAAATATGATGGTAAATAGGACGAATGCCCAAGGAACCCATAGAGGTTACTATCAAGGAGCCGTGGAATGGGCTAAGATTGAGTATTGCTTTGGGAAGCAAGCCATAGTAGTCGAGTGTTTTAATAAACCAAATTACAAAGCGAAGCAAGAATCTAGGTATGTAGTTAAGGATTTTAGCGAAATCCTCAGTCGCGTTACCGTCAGTATCGCCCTTATTTGCTTCAACTACCTTATTAAATTTATCATATACGTCATAAACAGTATCAGTAGGCTCAAATTCCACCTTAATGCAAGTATCTTCAGCATCAAGTGCCATCTTCTTTTTAATGGTCATAAGAACTTCAATATTGTTTCTTGCATATATAGTTTGTCCGCTTACGAAACGGTTAATTGCGGGGCGCTGACAAACAACACGTAAATATGAAGCGATAATGACATGAAGAAGTGAGAAATTCTTTCTTCCTGCACGAGTTTGTTCACGGCAAAACTTTTCAGCTTCGGTAATATCGAGCTTTTCAGTAAAGAAGTTTTGTGAGTCACTGCGCTTAGGCATAATGTAAGGCATTGCTCTTGTGATTGGATTAAGCGTTCTTAATTTTCTTCCTTCTTTTCTATCGCCAAGACGACGTTTTCTTTTATTACTCATTTTAGAACTCCATTTCATAAAATTGCATATATTCATTATTTATGCATAAATATGCATAGCATATGCAGTTGTGAGATGTGTCATTTTACCACATTAAAACAATGTTGGCAATACTTTAGTGAAAATTTTGTCATAATGACCGAATATCAAGATATTTTTGTAATAAAATGTACGGTATTTTTGGCTAAAAAGTCCACATTACCATTATTTGCCACAACATCCTTGCTTGTATGTATCCTTGGTGTATATAAAATTCCCATTTTTGACTTCTTACAAGCTATACATGCTACGCCCCGGGGAAAGTTCTTATGATCCGAGTTGGATTCTCCGTCCTTGTATGTGCAAAAATCAAGATTAAAATTGGAATCCTTTGTGAAAGAATCCTTCAATGTACGATATTCGTTAGAATCAACGGCATTTTTTTGAGCTATAAAGATTATATTCTCGCCGTTTCCTACGCAATCGAAATTTACAAGAAATTTATCCTGCATTGCGGATTTATGGTCCCTGAAATATGCCGCCGAGCC
>JAZRHW010000111.1:0-6865 GCA_045644965.1 Eubacteriales bacterium | reverse complement strand
GCCTTCAGCTGCAGCTGAGTTAGCCGTGCCCGACTCTTTCACTGTAAAACACTTTATCAGTGATTCGGCGCGCGCTATGGAAAAGCAGCTTACAAATCAAATACAACAATATCGAAAAAATATAATGGCACTCAGTTCCTCCAGAGTTTTGACATCAAAAGAAGCTTTACTTGACGAGTACAAAATGAAACTCGGAATAATTTCCGACAAACTCGACACCGGAATTGGTGCAATTATCAACAATAAAACCAATCGCTACCAAATTCTCACCGCTAAGCTTGGTGCCATAAGCCCTCTCAATACCTTGTCAAGAGGATATGCAATAGTCCAAAATGAGAACGGCAAAACAATATCAAGAATTAGCAGTATAAATGAGAATGATATTATAAACATTTCGCTCGCCGATGGCACAGCCCGAGCAAGCGTAATTGAAATCAAACACAATTCGGAGGTTAATAATGACTAACGAGAAAACATTAACTTTTGAGATCGCGTCCGCGCGTCTTGAAGAAATCGTAAGAATGCTTGAGAAGGGCAATCTTTCACTTGACGACTCTCTTAGCCTTTATGAGGAAGGCGTGAGCCTCGTGAGATTTTGCAACTCAGCACTTGAGAATGCTGAAAGAAAAATCAAAGTGCTTTCCAAAAATGAAAACGGTGAAATGACCGAAAAAGACTTTTTTGAAAATGCTTAAAAGTATAAAAGACCAATTATTAGAAAACTCCATTTTAATGGAAAACGAGCTTTCTAATTGCTATCCAACAAATTCATGCGCCCACCACGGACTCCTTGAAGCTCAGCGATACGGTCTGCTCGGTGGTGGCAAAAGAATTAGATCATTTCTTCTTTTGCATATCACTAAAATGCTAGGCGGTAACGTAGATGCCGCAATCCCTTATGCCTGCGCTATCGAAATGATCCACGCGTCATCCCTTATTCACGATGACATGCCCTGTATGGACAATGATGATATGAGACGCGGCAAGGCATCAACTCATAAGGCATATGGCGAAACACTTGCATTGCTTGCAGGTGATGCAATGCTAATCAAGGCATTTGAAGTGGCTATAAACAACCCACATTGTTCTTCGACTACTAATTCCCAGGCAGTAAAGATACTCACGCAATGTGCAGGAGATATGGGAATGCTTGCGGGTCAAGCACTTGATACAGTTCCGTCAACGGAAAACATTTCACTTGAAGACTTAATAAAATTACATCAGCTCAAAACTGGGCAGCTTATTTCCGCCTCAGCCCAGCTTGGTTGTCTTGCTGCAGGCATAGATGATCAAGATGAAAAATATAACGCATTGATCAAATATGCCCAAAACGTTGGACTTGCTTTTCAAATAATTGATGACATACTCGATTATAACGAGGGTAAAAGGGAATTGAATACCTTTACATCTTTTATGAGTTTGGACGAGGCTACTAGATATGCAATAAATTTAACCCAAATGGGCATTGATGCAATTTCCTCCATCGACGATGGAACACTAAAAAGCCTCGCCGAGTATCTAATTAAGAGGGAGTATTAATATGCGAGCCGATATATATTTGTTCAATTTCGGCTATGCCAAAAGCCGTCAAAATGCCAAGACCTTAATTGAGTCAGGCAATGTAATAATAGACACTATCAAGATACCCAAGCCATCATTTGACATTGACGAGTCTATTGACCACAAAGTTGACATTATCAATAAACCCCGATTCGTTAGCCGTGGCGGCGAAAAGCTTGCTCACGCGCTTGATATATTCAAGATAAGTGCTCTTAATAAAACTTGCTTGGATATAGGCGCTTCAACGGGCGGATTTACCGATTGTCTACTTCAAAACGGTGCGAAAACCGTTTATGCAATAGATTCTGGACATAGTCAGTTAGATCCCTTGCTTGAAGATGACGAGCGAGTAATTTCCTATGAAAAATTCAATGCTCGTTTTATGACAAGCGAGGATTTTCCTTGCAAGTTCGATCTCATTGTGATGGACGTATCATTCATATCACAAACTTTAATCCATCCGTCAATAGCCACAGTGCTTAAAGATGGCGGGGAATTCATATCACTTATTAAACCGCAATTCGAATGTGGCAAAGCGGCACTTAATTCGCAAGGAATTGTTAAAAGCGCAAAGCAACACGCGCGCGCTATTCACACTGTAATTGACAGTGCTACTATTTGCGGACTATCCTGCATTGACTTAACTGTTTCGCCCATAGTAGGTGGAAGCGGTAACGTCGAGTATTTAGCCCACTTCAAAAAAGGTGATAAAATCGAAAATCTTGTCACCGAGGTAAAAATCAACTCGGTAACACGCAATAAATAATTTACTTCTTCCGTGTTTTTACGTAACCAGAATACCCCGCGTTACACGGATATGAAAGGAACCACAAATGAAAAAAATAGCAATAGTAACCAATTTCAACATACCTGACAAGGCTTCTGCGGCATTAAAGGTAACCAATTATCTTCTCAAATACGATTGCAAAATCCTTGTGTCCCAGTATAGTAAGGATAGAGTTCTTGCAATGAAAAATTACCGTGGCAATATTTATTTTTTGCCCATTGAGAAGCTCTATGACGAGGCTGATCTTGTTATAGCACTTGGCGGCGACGGAACAATCCTCGATTGTGCCAAGAGAATGGCAAAAAGAGGTAAGCCGATACTTGGAATCAACCTTGGCCACCTTGGATATATGGCCGAGCTTGAGATGGATGAACTTTCAAGCCTTACTAAAATCATTGAGGGTGACTACACGATTGACGAAAGAAATATGCTTGGCATTCGTGTTACAAATCCCGACGGTGTGGTTAAATACTCATCATTTGCACTTAATGATGCAGTAATTTCCAACGGTTCAGTTTCAAGAATTATTAATCTTGAGCTCTATGCCGAAAACAATCTCGTTACAACGTATAGGGCCGACGGACTTATAGTTTCAACCCCCACGGGTTCAACGGCATATGCAATGAGCGCGGGCGGATCAATTGCGGATCCCAAGGTCGAGTGTATGCTTGTTACACCCATTTGTCCTCACTCATTTATATCAAGACAGTTAATTTTTTCAGACAAGACTAAAATCAATATCAAGAACGTATCCGTACGCGAGAAATCCCTTATGCTTACCATTGATGGAAAAGCTAATTGCGAACTTTTCAAAAACGACGTAGTTTCCATTGATAAGTCCGAGTATACAGTTAAGCTTGTTCGTCTCAAGGATTGCTCCTTCTATGATATTTTAAGCCAAAAAATGAATAACAATTATTAATTTCAGGAGTTAAATATGAAAAAACAACGCCAGGAAAAAATAAAAGAAATAATTGAAAATTACAAGATTGATACTCAAGACGAGCTTATAAATCGTCTCAAGGCTTGTGGCTTCAGCGCAACACAAGCAACCATGTCAAGAGACATTAGAGAACTCAATCTTACAAAAATATCCGACGGTAAAAATGGGTATTATTATGCATTTCCCAAAATTGCTGCCAATAACGATATTAACAAATTAAATGCGTCTTTAACTTACCTCATAATCTCAGTTAATTGTGCTATGAATATAGTTGTTATCAAAACACATCCCGGTATGGCACAAGCGGTTGCGACAGGAATTGACAACATTAAATCCGACGACATTCTCGGTTGTGTTGCAGGTGACGATACCATTATAGTGGTTACCACCGATTCCGACGTGGCACAAATTATTGGCGCAAAAATCAAGACTATGATGACCGAGGTAACTAAATGATAACCTCGCTATACATACGAAATATAGCGGTAGTCAAGGAACTTAATATTGATTTCAGTAACGGTTTTTCCACCTTAACCGGTGAAACCGGTGCCGGAAAGTCAGTTATTATGGATTGCATCGGTATCTTGCTCGGCTCCCGACCAATCAAAGGGAAGATAAGACACGGTGAACGAGAAGCACTAATACGAGCCACCTTTGAGACTGTTCCAGAAGAGGTTCAATCCAAACTCGTTGAGTTCGGATTTGAGAATGAGGATAGCTTGATTTTGCAACGTTCATTTAACGTTGACGGCAAAACAGTTGTGAAGCTCAATGGACAAACCGTAACTCAATCGATTGCAAAGGATATAGCATCCAACCTTATCTCAATTCACGGGCAAAATGATAACCAAAAGCTGATGCAAAAAAGTGAGCATCTCAATGTTTTAGACTGGTTTGCAAATTTGTCATCTTTTAGAGATGATTATTCGGTAACATACAATTCGTACAAATCTCTTACCGATAAGCTTACCGAGTTAAAAAACTTGGATAAGGAACGAGCACGTCTTTACGATGTATATCAGTTTCAAGCAAATGAAATTGACGAGGTTAATCCTAAGGTTGGTGAAGAGGAGAAGCTCCTCTCCGAAGAAAAAAGACTATCCAATATAGAAAAGATTCAAAAACACTCTAATTTTACATATCATGTACTTCAAGGATCCGAGCGTAGCGTTACCGCTCTCTTGGACAAGGCCTCATCCTCGCTCGCACATCTTCGTGATTGCGTACCGCAAACGAATGAACTCAACGAAAAGCTCATTCAAATTAGATACGAAATCTCGGATATTGCAGACACAATCAACGATTTTGGTCAGGACAATGGCGAAAACGCGGATAAATTGCTCGATAAAATTGGTTCCCGTCTAAATGCCATAAGCCGTCTTAAAAAGAAATACGGCAATACTATTGATGAGATTTTGGTTTTTAGAAAAGAACTTGGCACAAAAATAGCTGATATGGAAAATTCCGAGTATTTGATTGAGCAAACTGAAGCGGAGCTTGCCAAGGTTTCTCAAGAACTTAATTCCAAAGCACTTTTGTTGAGTGAAGCACGCAAAAAAGCCGCAATAGAGCTCCAGGATAAAATTATGAATCAGCTTGAGTTTCTTGAAATGCCCAAGGTTCGATTTGTAATTGATTTCAAGGACTCACCCGTACCTCTATCAACTGGAAAAGATGTAGTAGAATTCTTGATTTCTACTAATGCGGGTCAACTTCCGATGCCAATGGCAAAGATTGCTTCAGGCGGGGAACTTTCACGAATTATGCTTGCAATTAAAAGTATTCTTCTTGATAAAGACGGTGTCAAAAGCGTTATTTTTGACGAAATTGATACAGGAATTTCCGGAAAGACCTCTCGCAAGGTAGGTATAAAATTGAAAGAAATAGCAAAACACGTTCAAGTGCTTTGTGTAACTCACTCAGCACAAATTGCATCACTTGCGGATAATCACTATCTCGTTTCCAAATCCGAAGTAAATGGGGCTACACAAACTACACTCCAGTTGCTCGATAATGATGCAAGAATTAACGAAGTTGCTAGAATCCTCGGCGGCCTTAATGTAACACAAAATCAAATACTCGCTGCAGAGGAAATGATAAACGAAGGAAAAAGATTATAATTTTCATAAAACATAGAAAGGTAAATTTATGCAAAACTTTAAGAAAATAGTTTCTGAAAAGGTATTGGCAGCTATCGAAGCAAATTTTGGTGAAACCACTATTACTGCAAACGAGCTTGCACAAATGCTTGAATATCCCCCCGATACTACAATGGGAGACGTAGCGCTTCCTTGCTTTAAGCTTTCACGCTCTCTTCGTCGCTCACCCGTGCAAATTGCACAAACCATTGCAAATGCTCTTGAGGATGCTTCCATTAAGCACGCAGAAGCAGTGAATGGATACCTCAACATCAGTATCAGCGACGAGTATCTTTCAAACATTATAAACACCGAAGTTCTTGTAAAGGGCGATAAATATGGCTCAGCTACATTTGGAGAGGGAAAGACAGTTGTACTCGACTACTCATCTCCCAACGTTGCTAAACCCTTCCATATCGGTCATCTTGGAACAACAGTAATCGGACATTCTCTCAAAAAGCTTCACGAGTTCGTGGGATACGATTGTGTTGGCATTAACTACCTTGGTGACTGGGGAACTCAGTTTGGTAAAATGATCGTTGCATATAAAATGTGGGGCGATAGAGATGCAATTAATGCGGGCGGTATCGATAAGCTCGTTGAACTCTACGTTAAATTCCATCATGCTGCTGAAGAGAATCCTGCACTTAACGACGAAGCAAGAGCTGAATTCCATAAGCTTGAGCTTGGTGATGAGGAGAATATTTCTCTTTGGAAATGGTTCATTGAAATTTCAGTGGCTGAATACAAAAAGACCTACGGTCAGCTTGGAATTGAATTTGATAGCTACAAGGGTGAAAGCTTCTACACAGACAAGATGCCCGCACAGGTTCAAAAGCTTCGTGATATGGGACTTCTCAAGATTGATGATGGTGCATCCATTGTAGATCTTGAAGAATATAATATGCCCCCATGTCTTATTCTTAAGCGCGACGGCTCCACTCTTTATCCCACTCGTGATATCGCAGCTGCTGTTTACAGAAAGCAGGAGTATAATTTTGATAAGGCGATCTATGTAACAAGCGCAGGCCAGAGCTTGCACTTTGCTCAGTGGTTCAAGGTAGTTGAACTTATGGGATATGATTGGCACGACAAGCTTGTACACGTTCCATACGGTACTGTTAGTATCAACGGTGCAAAGCTTGCTACAAGAACAGGTAATGTTATTCTTCTTAAGGACCTATTTGCCCAGGCTATTGATAAGGTTTCCGATATTATGGAAGAGAAGAATCCCAACCTTGAAAACAAAGCAGCTGTTGCCGAGGCTGTTGGTGTTGGAGCTATAGTATTCTACTATCTTTCCAGCAATAGAATAAGAGACATCAACTTCGTTCTTGAAGATGCTTTGTCCTTTGACGGAAATACCGGTCCCTACGTACAGTACACATATGCTAGAACTTGCTCACTCCTTGAAAGAGCTAACGATATCAAGCTTCC
>JAZRHW010000110.1:0-7446 GCA_045644965.1 Eubacteriales bacterium | reverse complement strand
TTTGGTGATTTTGCCATTTTTGAAGCTTATTCACCGTTGCAAACAAAAAAATAGCCATAAACCAGTAGCCGTTGCCAAAGGTGTAGACTAAGAAGAGTGAAAATATGCACATTGCAGCAGTAAATATAAATGAAGTAATTTCCAAAGCGACATAGGCCCCAAAACCTAAACCAAAGAAGTCAATTGCCGATTGTAGCAACCTATATCCGTCATATCCGTCAATTGGAAGAAGGTTTGATATAGCCGTCGCTATGTTTATCGTTATGAAAAGATCTCTGTATTCGCATTTATTTTTCCAGAATAGTGTAGCAAATATCGCCCAAAGCAGATTCATGATAATTCCCGCAGCGTAGTTAATCATTTGATGACGGTATGATTTACACCCTGTATCTGAGATGCATAGTCCGTTGAATTTTCCCTTAGGTATGCGCCATCTTCCGGTTGCAACAAAAATACACGCAAGATGCCCGAATTCGTGTATAAGCATTGCGAGTATGGTTATGCTTGCGCCCATAACCTCGTCAAAGCTGTATATCAGGCAGGACCAAAAAACAACGGGTAATATAGCAAGCACCAAACTGAAAAGGGAACTTGTTATATCACAGATTTTCCTCTTATTCATAAAAAGCTCCGTTCTGTGTAAAACGATAATTCCGATTGATACTATTTATATTACCCGTGTGTTTTATTGATTCTTACTTTGAAAAAAATAATTGGTTATTGCTTTTTAGTTTTGCTATTGATTTTGATTCTGCTTGGAATTATTACCATAGAAGGCTTGGAAACCACAATTTTCTCATTGTTTCTTTTCTTTATAATAAGAGACATGGTTTCACTGTCGATTCCTACAACAGTAGCGTTTTTGCGCTTGCCATTTTCGATATATTTTACCTTTGTATCTGTCAAAACAAAGCTATTCTCATAATGTTTTCTATAGCTGTCAGAATCCTTGATATTTGAATAAGCAATGAAGAATTTATCGAGGATAGCTTTTGCCATCATCATGCCCAGCGATAAGTTTTCTCTTTCAAAAATTCTTTTAACAGAGTCTCTTAGTCTGGGAGGGAAGTTCTTCTCATCAATTTTAGCTGCAAATGTTACTATTATGTAATCAAAGGTATTGACATCCTTTATCTTACCTTCGATTTGAGTGCCACCGATTTTGACGCCTTCGCAAAATATGTCGCTGACCCAGGATATTCCAAGATTTTTTGTAGTATATGATTCCAGCGCCTGCTCAAGAGAAACTACAGACAATAAGCCCAGAGGAGCAGCTTGCGCAAGGAAAAATGATGGTCTTAAGATCAGCGATATAAAGATACCATTATCCAATTCACCCTCACGTAGGTTGGTGCCTGTAATTTCAGAGGTGGATTGATGCTCTGTAAAAATCGCATATCTGTCAGGATAGCCCTGAAGAGCGTACTCCTTAGCTAAAGCAGCGGTGGAGGAAGCAAAATCTCTATATTCAATTTTTACGGTTGTTCCGTTACCAACCTTAACGGTTGTATAGCTTCTGCCGTCTATAGCCATTTTGCTTCTCCTCGTTTTTTGTAAAATCAACTTGTCAAAATCAGATGTTTTAGATTAATATGCCTTGCCCCAGTAAACGAGCTTCTTTGCGTCTCTTCCACAGCAAACGCACTTATCGGAGCATGCTTCTCCCTCGAAGGGCATACATCTGGATGTAACGTCAGCCTCTTCCTTAAGCTTCATTTCGCAATCAAGTTCGCCGCACCACATTGCCTTAATGTAGCCCTCTTTATTAGCAGCGGTATCAAGGAATTCCTCATAGGTGCGCGCCTCATAGGTGCGGTTGGTTCTGTTCTCAAGAGCGCGGTTGTAAAGCTCCTCGTGAACCTTGGCGAGTGCCTTTTCAACTTCTTCAACGAGGTTGTCAAGAGATACGAACATCTTTTCGCGCGTTACGCGGCTAACGAGCACGCAGGAGTTGTTTTCAATGTCACGGGGACCGATTTCAAGACGGAGCGGAACACCCTTCATCTCGTACTGTGCATACTTCCAACCGGTGGAGTTGTCGCTGTCATCGAGCTTGACGCGCAGAGTCTTGGAAAGCTGTGCCTTAATTTCGGCAGCCTTTTCAAGCACGCCTTCCTTGTGTTGTGCAACGGGAACGATAACCACTTGAATGGGCGCGATCTTGGGGGGAAGAATGAGACCGTTGTCATCGCCGTGCGACATAATGATCGCACCGATCATACGGGTAGAAACGCCCCAAGAGGTTTGGTGGGGATATTTGAGCGTGTTGTCACGCGCGGTGAACTTAATATCGAATGCCTTTGCAAAGCCGTCGCCAAAGTAGTGGGTGGTACCGCCTTGCAGAGCAACACCGTTGTGCATCATGGGCTCAATGGTGTAGGTCTCCTCAGCACCTGCAAACTTTTCCTTTTCGGTCTTTCTGCCCGTGTAAGCGGGGATAGCGAGAGACTCTGCATAAAAGTCTTCGTAAACCTTGAGCATTTGCAAGGTTTCCTGTCTTGCTTCTTCCTCGGTCTCGTGCATGGTGTGACCCTCTTGCCAGAGGAATTCTGCGGTACGCAGGAAGGGACGGGTGGTCTTTTCCCAACGAACAACGTTGCACCATTGGTTATAGAGCTTGGGCAGGTCGCGGTAGGATTGAATGATATTGCGGAAATGCTCGCAGAAGAGTGTCTCCGATGTGGGGCGAACGATCAGTCTTTCGGGGAGCTGATTTTGACCGCCGATGGTAACGACCGCGCACTCGGGAGCAAAGCCCTCAACGTGATCCTTTTCTTTTTGCAAAAGAGATTCGGGAATGAACATAGGCATATAAACGTTCTCGTGACCGAGCGCCTTGAAACGCGCGTCGAGATCCTTTTGAATGTTCTCCCAAATAGCGTAGCCGTAGGGGCGGAAGATCATGCAGCCCTTAACGCCGGAGTAATCTGCCAGCTCGGCTTTTTTTACTACGTCAGTGTACCATTGAGCAAAATCAACGTCCATAGACGTGATTTGGTCAACCATTTTTTCATTATTCTTTGCCATAATACAAAACCTCACAGTGTACCCCCTAAAAGAGGGCATAATTTTACATTGTAATCATTATACCGCAAGAATGGGAAAAAGTCAAGAGATTTTTGGAGAGTGGTTTATTTTTTTACATCTTCAAATAAAAAAATCCCCCTCCGCTATTGCCTTTTCCAAAATTGTGTGATACAATAAAGAAAAGCAAACAAAAATGCTTCTCAATCGTTATGATAAGGAGATACTTATTATGGAAAATATCAGAATTCAAGACGATCTTTATATGCACGTCAATCAGCAAAAGCTTGATGAGCTTGTGATTCCCGACGATAAGCCGGTTGCAGGCGGATTTAATGAGCTTGCAGACAGTGTTGAAAAAATTATGATGGACGAGTTTGAGACAATGAGCGAGAGCAAGTCCTATCCCAACGATTACATCAAGCGCGCTTGCGAGCTTTACGCCATTGCAAAGGATGCTGACCGCAAGGCAAAGCACGGCATTACCCCCGCGCTCAAAAATCTCGCTATTTTGAATGAGCTTAAAACGGTTGAAGATTTCAGCCGCCTTTACAAAGAGCTGTCTTTCAAAGAAATTCCCACACCCATCAACATCGGCCCCGAAACCGATATGAAGAACACCAAGCAACGCTTGGTTTACCTGCAGGGCGCAGGCGTCATTCTCCCCGATGCATCCTACTACAAGCCCGAAATGGAAGCGCAGAAAACACAGATTTTGGGTATTTGGGCAAACGTTGCTAAAATGGTGATGGCACAAACCGACCTCTCTCCCGAGGATCAGGAAAAGTACGTTGCCGATGCTCTCGCATTTGACGCAATTCTCGGCGGTCTTGTTAAGACGAGCGAGGAATGGTCGAAATACGTTGAAATGTATAACCCGATGGAAACCGCAAAAGTAGCAGAAATGCTCTCCACCCTTGATTTTGGTGCCATTCTCTGCGACCTGTTCGGTCATGTTCCCGCAACGGTCGTTGTTACCGAGCCGAGATATTTTGGCGCGTTTGCAACCGTGTTCAATGCCGAAAATCTTGAGCTTTACAAGCACTGGGCATATGTGACCGGACTTCTCAAATACTGCAACTTCCTCTCCGAGGAGCTGCGCGATATGGGCGGCATGTATATGCGCGCCATCACCGGTGTTGCAAAAATGCAATCCATTGAAAAGTTTGCATACAACCTTGCATCCATGACCTACTCCGAGCCTGTAGGTATTTATTATGGTGACAAATATTTCGGTCAAGAAGCAAAGAAGGACATCACCGAAATCGTTTACCAAATCATCGACACATACAAGGCACGCATCAAGACCAATGATATTCTTGGTGAAGAAACCAAAGAGAAGGCAATTCTCAAGCTCTCTACAATGGGCGTTAAGATGGGCTACCCCGATAAGGTAAGAGCCATTTTTGATAAGCTTGTTTTCAACCCCGAGGATTCTTTGTTCGATATTATGCTCTCCCTCAAGGCAATCGGCACGCAGGATACTTACGAACAGCTTGACAAGCCCACCGATCCCACAAAGTGGGCAATGCCCGGTCACATGGTCAACGCCTGCTACGATCCTTTTGTAAATGATATTACATTCCCCGCAGCTATTCTGCAAGTACCCTTCTACTCCCTGGGGCAAACAAGAAGCGAAAACCTCGGCGGCATCGGTGCTGTTATCGGTCACGAAATTTCCCACGCATTCGATAGCAACGGTGCAAAATGTGACGAAAACGGCAACATCAATGACTGGTGGACAGAGGACGACTTCAAGAGATTTGAAACCAAGGTTCAACAAATGATTGAGCAGTTCGACGGCATTGAGCTGCCTTGGGGCAAGGTCAACGGCGCGTTCATTGTTAGTGAAAACATGGCAGATAACGGCGGTATGTCGGTCACTCTCGATATTATGTCGAGAATCGAAGGCGCATCCTACGAGGAATATTTCGCTAACTGGGCAAGAGTATGGTGCCAAAAGTCTCGCCCCGAGTTTGCGCAAATGCTTCTCTCGGTTGACGTTCACGGTCCCTGCATCCTGCGCGCAAATATGCCTCCCAGAAACTTTGACGAATGGTACACCACCTTTGACGTTAAGGCTACCGACCAAATGTATATCGCACCCGAAAAGCGCATTGTTATTTGGTAATAAAGAATTAAAAATTAAATCAAGGTCGGCGACTCCCGTCGCCGACCTTTTACAAAAGAGGTTGTTATGGTAATTCGAAAAACCGAGGAAAAAGATCTCCCTCGCATCGGCGAGATATACGAGAACGCCAAACAGTTTATGCGAGAGACGGGGAATCCCAATCAATGGAATCAAGGCACGCCCAACATCAACACCGCCCGCGCGGATATGGAGCGCGGCGTTGGCTACGTAGCCGAGGAAGATGGCAAAATTGTTGCCACGTTTATGTTTTCGCTCGACGGTGAGCCGACCTACGACAAAATTTATGACGGTGAGTGGCTAAACGATGCCCCGTACGGCGTTATTCACCGCATAGCTGTTGCCGAGCAGGGCAGGGGAATCATCGGTTTTTGCATTGACGAATGTTTTTCCCGTTGTCAAAATTTGCGCATTGACACACACCGCGACAATTTGCCAATGCAACGCGCACTTACCAATCGTGGATTTGAATATTGCGGAATCATTTATCTTGAAAACGGAGACGAGCGATTGGCGTATCAAAAGATACTTCCTTAACACAAATTTTTTATTGCCGACAAAAAATACTTGACATTCGAAGAAAAGTATGATAAAATAACTGTGTTAAAGGATGGGGCGTTAGCGCAGTTGGGAGCGCACAACACTGGCAGTGTTGGGGTCAGGGGTTCGAATCCCCTACGCTCCACCATTTTAGTAGAATAGGTTTGATACGAAAGTGTCAGACCTATTTTTCTTTACATAAAGGTTTTTATTCCCTATCCGTAATGTAAGGCCATAGCCTTGTAGGAGTATCAAACTGTGCTTTTGCAAGGCTCTTTTTCTTTTTGCAAACAACAATTTAACGATTACCCCTACAAAATAACGATTAGGGGTACTTGATAACGATTATATAACAAAATAACGATTAAATCGTTAAAAGTTTTTATATCTAAAATGCTTGACAATATTGCGTTTTTGTGATACAATACGCTTCGTATATATTTTGCAATAAATTCACGGAGGAACATAAATGAAAACAACAAAATTTTTTGCTTTGTTAGTTGCTGTAATTTCTCTTTTTCTATTAGTGGGTTGTAGTTTATTCAATAACGATAGCGATGGAAATACGCCCCAAACCGATCTTCAACTATTAAGAATAGAAATGACGGAGGCAAACGGTGGATATCCAGGTGGATATCGCCCGCTCTCGTATGTAAATGGAAAAAGCGCAAAAGCTGTTACAACTCTTGCGGCAAAAAGCACTGCTAATCAAATTGAAGAAATAGAAAGCCAAACCGTTAGTTTGGTTGCAGTTATAAAAAACGAAAACAGAGCTTCTTTTATTGATATGGTCGTATATAATTCTCAAACCGACAAAACTGTTGTTTACAACGAGGGCAACGGTGCATATCAGTGTAGCTCAGAGACCGTGTATGAAGATGAGATGTGGGTAACGAACATCACCTTCAATGTGAATGTTGAGCTTACCGCAGATAATTTCTACTTTGAAATCAAGGAAATTAAATTTTTAAGAAACAACACGGATGAAAAAGCCGACCTCAATACACTTGATGTTAGAAAAAAAGAATTCCGCTTTACTAACGAATACTTTGATCAGACGGCAACAGATCGCCTTAATCAGACATTCGAAATCGAAGGATTAACTTATGAGAGTTTGCGGTACGATATTGATGCCGAACAAGGAACGATAAATGTTGGCTTCAAAGGATTATCCCTTGATAACTTTGATAATATGACCGGAGAGATTATTTTTCCGGAAACCGTAACTTTGCAATATTATCAAAACCGAGAACTAAAAACGGGCGAACTTAAAATTGCAGATATATTCGCGGATTATTTTATATTTGGCGGGCACGCATATCAGCCCACACATATAAAAACCAATCTTTATATTCAATCTGAATATCTATATGAAGTAGAGTATGTAGAAGGTACAAAAGTGTGCAAAATTGGCAGCTCGGATAACATGTATAAAATATATTATATCCCTTCAACATGCGAAGAAATTTATACAAATTATGTGTATAACTCAAACGAAATAAGATATAATGGTACGATCGAGGATTTCAATAATATTAAAGGTGCACAAGAATTAATTAGCCAGCTAGAATCCTTAGTAGAATCCTTTGGAAGAACATATACAATCACTTGCACAAACGGAAAAATAACGAATAGTAGATGGCCATAATTTTATAAGCTGTCGCACCGAGATTTATATCCAAAGCTGAAATGAAATTAACAAAACGTAAAACTTGGTGCGTAGCACCCTGTCA
>JAZRHW010000109.1:0-3076 GCA_045644965.1 Eubacteriales bacterium | reverse complement strand
CGACATGGCTACGATCCGACTTGGCAAGCGCAGAATTCCCGAGGCTACACTCCTGCTTTGGTCCGCACTTGGCGGCTCGGTTGCGATGTATCTTACAATGCAAGCTATAAGACACAAAACGCAGCATAAAAAGTTTATGATTGGTATTCCGCTCATTATGGTTTTGCAGGCGGTTGCAGTTTATTTGATTTGCACAATGTTTTAATAAATCACAAAGCAGAGTTGGTTTTTACCGACTCTGCTTTTGATTTGGACATATTTTTTAAATATATCACAGGGCAAAATTTGATAATTTTTTATAAAAGCACTTGAAATTTTATTTTCTTGTGCTATAATACTAATGGTAAAAATAAATAGTACCCTATAAAAACTATGATGAAGTTTGACTTTATCGCTCGGTTTTCGCAGAGAGAGTCACCTTGGCTGTGAGTGGCTTAAAATCGGATAAAGCTCGTTTCGCTTCGGAGTTGGTGCGGTGAAAATTTCTTTTTAAAAAGTAGTCGCTCCCGTGAGCTCGCGTTAAGAGTATCAAAGTGTTAGCTTTGCTAAAAATACGGGTGGTACCGCGTGTGTAAAAAGATATTTTTGCGCCTCGTCCTGTTCTTTGGATGGGGCGCTTTTTATTTTGTTATAAATTTTCTATATATTTTTCGAAAGGAAAAAAGACAATGAAAGAAACTTTGAAGAAAATCAAAGAAGAGGCGCTTGCCAAAATCGCTGACGACAATTGCGATCTCGAAGCGCTTCGAATTCAGTACCTCGGCAAAAAGGGCGAGCTTACCGCAGTTCTCCGCGGTATGGGCAAGCTCACTCCCGAGGAAAGACCCATTATCGGTCAGCTTGCGAATGAGGTTCGTGAAGAGCTTGAAAACGCAATGAAGGAAAAGCAAACCGAGCTTAAGGCGCGCGCGCTCGAAAATCAGCTCAAGGCTGAAAAGCTTGACGTGACTATGCCCGTTAAAACTCAAAAGAGAGGTCATCTCCACCCCCTCACAAAGATGCAGCGCGAGCTTGAGGACATCTTTATCGGTATGGGTTACACCATCGCTGAAGGTCCCGAGGTTGAGTACGATTACTACAACTTCCAAGCTCTCAATATTCCCGAAAATCACCCTGCGCGTGATACTCAGGACACTTTCTACATTACTGAAAAGATTCTTCTCCGTTCACAGACATCTCCCGTTCAGGCGAGAGTTATGGAGCAGCAGAAGCCCCCTATTCGTATAGTATCTCCCGGTCGCGTTTACCGTTCCGACGCTATGGACGCTACTCACTCCCCCCTCTTCCATCAGTTTGAGGGTCTCGTAGTTGACAAGGGCATCACAATGGGCAATCTCAAGAGCACTCTTGAGGAATTTGCAAAAAAGACATTCGGTGAGGAAACAAGAGTTCGCTTCCGTCCCCACCACTTCCCATTCACAGAACCCTCCGCAGAGGTTGACGTTTCCTGCTTCGCTTGTGGCGGAAAGGGTTGCCGTCTTTGCAAGGGCGAAGGTTGGATTGAAATCCTCGGTGCAGGTATGGTTCACCCCAACGTGCTTCGCAACTGCGGAATTGATCCCGAAGAGTACAGCGGTTTTGCATTCGGTATGGGCGTTGAGAGAATTTTGATGCTCAAGTACCACGTTAACGATATTCGTCTTCTCTACGAGAATGACGTTAGATTCTTACATCAGTTCTAATAGGAGGTAAGAAAAATGAATTTATCTATTAAATGGCTTAATGATTTCGTCAACACCGACGGAATTGAAATTAAAGAATATTGCGATAGAATGACCGACACAGGATCCAAGGTTGAAGGTTATGAAAATCTTGGTGAGGACGTTCAAAACGTAATCGTTGCGCGCGTTGAAAAAATGGCTCGCCACGAGAACAGCGATCACCTTTGGGTTTGTCAGGTTAATATTGGCAGCGAAACTGTACAAATCGTTACAGGTGCGCAGAACGTTCACGAGGGCGATATCGTTCCTGCTGCTATTCCCGTTGCTCATCTTCCCGGTGATATTACAATTAAGCCCGGAAAACTCCGTGGCGTTGAGTCCTACGGTATGCTTTGCTCATACCATGAGCTCGGTCTTACTGAGCACGACATGCCCGGATATGAGGGCGACGGCATCCTCATTCTCGGTGAGGAATATGCAAAATACGTTGGCAAGGACGTGCGCGAGGCACTTCTTCTCCGCGACACAAGTGTTGAATTTGAGATCACCTCAAACCGTCCCGACTGTCTCTCCGTTATCGGTCTTGCAAGAGAGACTGCAGTGAGCTTCAACCGTCCTTGGACTTGTCCTACACCTGTAGTTAAGGGTGCAAATGATGGCGACAACGTTGAAAACTACGTTAAGGTTGACGTTCTTGACAGTGATCTTTGCGCGAGATATAGCGCAAGAGTGGTTAAGAATGTAAAAATCGCTCCCTCTCCCCTTTGGCTCAGAATGAGACTCCGTGCAAGCGGTGTTCGTCCCATCAACAATATCGTTGACATTACAAACTACGTAATGCTTGAATACGGTCAGCCCATGCACGCGTTTGATTACTCCTGCCTTTCCGGTGCACAGATCAAGGTTCGCCGCGCGGCTGACGGTGAGAATTTCGTATCCCTTGACTCCAAGGAGCACACACTTGACTCCACAATGCTCGTTATCGCTGACGAAACAAAGGCGGTTGCTCTTGCGGGTGTTATGGGTGGCGAAAACTCCGAAATTAAAGATACTACTACAACTGTTGTATTTGAGAGCGCAAACTTTGAGGGTACATCCGTTCGTGTTACAGGTAAAAAGAACGGCATGAGAACTGAGTCCTCCGCGCGCTTTGAAAAGGGTCTTGACCCCGAAAACACAATTCCCGCACTCCAGAGAGCTTGCGAACTCGTTGAGCTTCTCGGTGCAGGTGAAGTTGTTGACGGCACTATTGACGTTTATCCCGGCAAGAAGGCGCCCATCACTCTTCCCCTTGATCCCAAGGTAATCAACGAATTCCTTGGTGTTGAGATTTCCGAAGAGTTCATGGTTGAAACACTTGAAAAGCTCGAGTGCAAGGTTGAGGGCGGTGTTATTACAGTTCCCTCCTTCCGTAA
>JAZRHW010000108.1:0-2459 GCA_045644965.1 Eubacteriales bacterium | reverse complement strand
ATAATAATATGCGTCTGCGCTTGCAGGCTTATAGTTTGCTTCGATATAGCTCTTGTACTCGGCGTACGACATCTGCTTCTCATATTTCTTGAGAACGATGTTAGAAATTGCCATAGGCTCTTTCTGAGCATCGATTGTGATTGTGTTCTCACCTGCTTCAAGGTAGAAGTAGAATGCACCGTTGTAATAACCTGTCGAGTCGGAAACTGTGTATTCCTTCCAGCAGGGAGCGGTTATCTTTGCGGGACGGCGGTCGTTACCAACTCCATCCTTTTCAAATATAGCGTTACCGTTTTCATCCTTAACGTAGTCATCAACCCATGTTTTCGTCATGAGGATGTTACGCACTTCGTTAAACGGAACCGTACCGTTAATTCTGAGCGTACGCTCAATGTTTGTTGATTTGCAAACAAGGTCATAATAGTCCCAGCCGATTGCGTAAAGACCGCTCTCGGGAACGTCAACCTTGAATGAAACTGAACCACTTTCGGGAAGAACTATACAGTCAACGCCGTCGATCTTTGCATTTGCATCGTAATCGTACGACAGGACCTCGCCTTCCGACGTTTTAGCTTCGTATTCGGCTGTGGAGATATCAACTTTGATATCCGCGCCCGAATAGAACTTGGTTCCTTCGTAAATTGCAGAGTACTCAGCCCACTTAATGTCGCCGAGAATCTCAATTGCTTCCGCAACAGCGCCGGTCAACCCGCTCACGTTGGTTGCAGAATCGGCAGAAGATGCTGCAAACACACCGGAGAATGTGCCCATAAGCATTAGGCACGCGAGAATCAATGACACGATTGCACAGGTTTTGGTGTTTCTCATCGGTTTCCTCCAAGCAAAGTTTTTTGTGCGATACGCATAAAAGAAAACTCTTATGCGCGAAGTTATATTAACTATATGTTGTATGATACCACAAGGTTTTTTACGTGTCAAGGTCAAAAAAGCCTTGCAAAATGCTCATTTTTTCCATTTTAATCCATAAATTGCCATAACAGTCCAATGTCATTTTCAACAAGCAAAAAACACGTTTTTTTTCAAGGTCCTTCATTTTGCCCAAAAAAGAAAAACGGCGCTCGCGGCGCCGCTTTCAGAACTTCGAAAAAGTTCAGCAATCATCTTTGTTTTTGGTTTTTTCAAACTTTGTTAATAGATTTTTCAAATTGTTAATAAGTCAAAAAAGATGCAAATCCGAGGGTTTTTGAGATTGGAAAACCGCCCTTTTTATTGTGCAACTTCAACAATAAACAGACCGTGTTTTTGACGAATTGGTGTTTTCAACAAATAATCGTCAGCAACGTCTTTTCGAGTTTTTACACCCTCATTTTTTCTAATAAAACCAGTGTTTTCTTAGTGTTTCATTAGAAATCCACTTATCCCGCATCAATGGCTTTTATCTATAAAACCACCGAACATAACGTCGTCTCCGTCGTAAAATACAGCGGACTGACCTGCAGTTGCGGCGCGTACAGAATTGTCAAAAACCACAGTTGCAACGCCGTTTTTAACACTTACCGTTGCGGGAGTGGGCTTTGCGGCATATCTTATCTTAACACTTAAGTGAAGCTCATCATAATCCCCGGGAGCAAGCTTCTGAAAGTTCAGATCCGAGCATGTAAGCTCCGTTTTGAAGAGCTTGTCCTCCGTGGAAACCCTAACGGTGTTTGCCTCTGCATCTATCTCGGAAACGAAAACGTGATAGCCCATTGAAAGCCCCAGTCCCTTGCGCTGGCCGATCGTGTAATTGATTATACCCTTGTGCTCACCGACAACGTGTCCGTCATCGTCAATAAAATCTCCGCACACACTCTTCCCTGCTCTTTTCTCAATAAACGAGACGTGATCGTTTGAAGGAATAAAGCATATATCCTGACTCTCGCTGTAATCCGCGGGAACGAGCCCAAGCACCTCGGCATCTCTCATAACGTCCGACTTTTCACTGAGTTCAAGCGGAAAATACAGCATTTCAAGTTCATCTTGAGAGAGATTCCAAAGCACGTAGCTCTGGTCCTTTCTCGCGTCCGCACCCTTCGAAATATAATATCTTCCGTTTTCGTTCTTAATTCCGACGTAGTGCCCCGTCGAAACGTGATCAGCGCCGATCTCTCTTGCAAAATCGCAAAGAACGCGGAATTTAACAAGTCTGTTGCACACAACACACGGATTAGGCGTACGTGCGCGAAGATATTCGGAAATGAAATTGTCTATTACGTGCTTTTCGAAAAGCTCCCTGCAATCAAGTGAAAAATGCTCTATTCCAAGCTTTTCAGCGGCTTTTTTTGCTTTTTCCGCATCGGCATCGTCGCTCATTACGAGGGTTGCACCAACAACGTCGTACCCACTGTCGATAAGCGACTTCACGGCAATATTGCTATCGACCCCGCCACTCATGCCGACAAGAATCTTCTTTTTGCTCATTTGTGTCGCTCGACCTCCTCAACGGCAAGAGTATCGCA
>JAZRHW010000107.1:0-9006 GCA_045644965.1 Eubacteriales bacterium | reverse complement strand
AGTAGAAAGCTATAAAAAAGCCGTTGACGGCAAATATTCACTCATAGAACTCAAATACCGCTACGGAAAAGCCAAGCTCCCGAGCGTTGAAATTGCCGACATGCGTGAGGAGGTGCGAGCGGGTAATACCACCTCGCTTTCAATACCCCTTCTTGATGCTATCGGAACAAATTTGCACAAAAAAGAACAAAGCATATTGTTCTTAAACCGTCGCGGATATCACAATTTCGTAAGCTGTGCCTCATGCGGTGTGGCAATAAATTGTCCAAACTGCTCGGTATCAATGACGCATCATACGGATAGAATATATCATAGAACCGAACTTGTGTGCCATTGGTGCGGCAAGAGAATGGCAGTACCCGAAATTTGTCCCGAATGCGGAAGCTCCCATGTCAAGCCAATGGGAATCGGTATTCAGCTCATTGAACAAAAGCTCAAGGAGCTTTATCCAACCGTTAACACCATAAGAATGGATACCGACACTACCTCGTCAAAGAATGCCTATGACGAAATGCTCAGTGATTTTCGCTCACACAAGGCTGAAATATTGCTCGGCACACAAATGGTAACCAAGGGACATGATTTCCCCGACGTTACGCTCGTCGGTGTACTTAATTCGGATACCTCCCTGTATCTCAACGATTACAGAGCAAACGAAAAAACCTTTTCAATGCTCACCCAGGTGATCGGACGTGCAGGAAGAAGTGAAAAATCGGGCCGCGCGCTCATTCAAACCATGAACCCCGACCATGATGTTATCCATCTAGCCTGCAGGCAGGATTATAAAACCTTTTTCAATAACGAAATTCAAACGCGCAAGCTTCTTTCATATCCGCCGTTTTGCGACATAGTTCTCTTGACCATTTTCGGTCAGGTTGAAAGCGCGGTAATGAGGGATTCAAAGCTCGTCTACGATATGCTTTCGGAAAAGCTCGCCGGAGAGTTCCACGATATTCCCGTAAAGGTTTATGGGCCGTTTGAAGCGCCCGTTTATAAGCTCGACGGTAAATATCGCATGCGAATAGTTATCAAAACGGTACTCAACAAAAAATCGAGAGAAATGTTCTCTCAAATCTACACAGTATTTAACAAGAGAAAAAAGACCGAGCCGCAGCTCTCGGTGGATTTTAATCCTTCTTCTCTTTGAAAGGAACATAAATATGGCAAAATTAAAGATTGTAAAAATGGGCGACGACATTCTCCGCAAGAAATGCCGTCCCGTAGAAGAAATAACTGCCAAAACACTCCGTCTTCTCGACGATATGGCTGAGACCATGAGAGCCGCACAGGGCGTTGGCCTTGCCGCACCTCAGGTTGGAATTCTCCGTCGCATCGTTGTAATTGAAGTTGAGGAGGGCAACCTCATTGAGCTCATCAACCCCAAAATTATCGCCTATGCGGGCGAGCAAGAGGGTACTGAGGGCTGTCTCTCCGTTCCGGGTAAATGGGGTACGGTAAAGCGCCCCATGCACGTTACCGTTCGCGCTCTCAACCGTTACGGCGAGGAGTTTGAAATTACAGGCTCCGAATTTTTGGCTCGCGCTTTTTGTCACGAGCTTGATCACCTTGACGGTAAGCTCTACGTTGATATCGCATCGGAAATAGAAACCGTTCCCGTCGAGGAGTTAAAGTAAGCAAGGAGAACTAATATGAAAATACTTTTTATGGGAACTCCCGACTTTGCACTTTTTTCCCTCAAGGAGCTTTGCGAGAGAGGCTATAACGTCGTAGGAGTAGTAACCCAGCCCGACAAACCCAAGGGACGTGGCTACGTTCTCACTCCCCCACCCGTAAAGGTGTATGCGCTTGAGAAAAATATTCCCGTTTATCAGCCAAATTCACTTAGAACCGAGGAATTTGCTTCCCTTCTTCAAGAGATCGACCCCGATCTTATCGCGGTTGTTGCATACGGAAAGATATTGCCAAAAAATGTGCTTGACTACCCCAAATACGGCTGCGTTAACGTTCACGGCTCACTTTTGCCTAAATACAGAGGCGCGTCTCCAATGCAGTCCGCTGTTATCAACGGCGACAAGGTAACCGGCATTACTACAATGTTTATGGCGGAAGGGCTCGACACGGGCGATATGCTTCTCAAAGCTGAATGTGAAATTGCCGAAAATGACAATTTCGAGGATATCCACGATCGTCTCGGAGTTCTTGGTGCGGATCTCCTTTGCAAAACCGTTGACGGACTCGAAAAGGGTGAGATCACACCCATTCCCCAAGACCATTCCCTCGCAACTCACACTTCTAAAATTCTCAAAGAAGATTGTGCAATAGATTTCTCCAAGGATTGCGACACAGTTCACAATCTCATTCGCGGTCTCTCCCCCATTCCGCTCTCATTTACTCACACTCCCGACGGAAAGCTCCTCAAGGTGGTAAAGAGCGAAAATTGCGAGCGTGAGAGCGCAAATAACGAAGTTGGAAAGGTTCTTTCTCTTGAAAACGGAAAAATCCGCGTATCTTGCGCAAGTGGTTCAATAAACATCCTCACCGTTCTCCCCGAGGGCAAGGGTAGAATGAGCGCCGCTGATTTCATTCGCGGTAGAAAGATAACCGAAAACGATATTTTGAAATAATTTTACAAAAAAGCGAGAAATCGCAGGAAGGACACAAAAATGCCTTTTTTCTACTATTTTGACCCCACGATGATACTCCTTATTCCCGGAATCATCATCGCACTTTGGGCTTCAATTAACGTAAATACAACATTTGAAAAATACAACCGTGTACTCAGCCGTAACGGAATGACGGGCGCTGAGGTGGCGGAGCGCGTTTTGCACCACCACGGAATTTATAATGTCCGCATTGAGAGAGTGAGCGGAAACCTCTCCGACCACTACGATCCCCGTGCAAACGTAATTCGTCTTTCCGACTCCACCTATGCGTCAACAAGCATTGCTGCGGCAGGTGTTGCAGCGCACGAGGCAGGTCATGCAGTTCAGTATGCAAAGAATTATGCTCCCATTAAAATGAGAGCATCCATCGTAAAGCTTTGCAATTTCGGATCTCCCCTCTCCTTCGTATTTTTGCTTATCAGCTTCTTTGTTCCGATTGAGCTCGCCGACCTCTTTATCGGTCTTGCAATAGGACTTTTCTCCCTCACTACCATTTTTCAGCTTATAACTCTTCCCGTGGAGTTTGACGCATCTCGTCGTGCTATGGCAACACTCACGGCATCGGGTTTTTATAACCAAGAAGAGCTCTCGGGCGCAGGCAAGGTTTTGCGTGCGGCTGCTCTTACCTACGTTGCGGCACTTATATCTTCAATCCTTTCCCTTCTTCGCTTCGTGCTTATAGCCACGGGCGGAAGAAGACGCCGTTAATATGGAAAATAGAAAAAACAATATCCGCGCACTCGCACTTGATGTTTTAGGTAAGTGCGAGGCGGGTGGATACTCCAATATCGCACTTGATACTATAATCAAAAGAAATGATCTCACCCCCCAGGACAGATCTCTCTTGACGGCACTCGTTTACGGTGTGATCGAGAGAAAGATAACACTTGATTATTATATTTCTTCTCTTTCATCAATTTCAAACAGTAAAATTGAGAGGGACACAAGAAATATTTTACGCCTTGGACTCTATCAACTTGAGTTTATGGAAAAGATCCCCGCACATGCGGCGATAAATGAAACCGTAAATCTCGCAAATAAGCGTTCAAAGGGCTTTGTTAATGCAATACTGCGCTCTTATCAGCGAGAAAAGGACAAAATTGTGTTCCCCAATGAGAGCGATAAAATCAAATACCTCTCCCTAACCTATTCGGTGGGCGGGCCACTCGTGGAAAAATTACTCGAATGCTATGCATTTGAAGAATGCGAAAAAATCCTCGCCGCTTTTGGAGAAAAAACGCCCATAACACTCCGCGCAAACAATATAAAAGCAACTCGCGAGGAACTCTTTGGTGAATTTGAGGGTGCTAAGCTCACAAAGTATTCGCCCGACGGCATTATCGTAGAAAATGCCGCAATCAGCGAGCTTGATGCGCTCCGCGACGGCCGTGTAACCGTTCAGGATGAGGCATCTCAAATTTGTGTACGCGCGCTCGGTGCAAACTCGGGCGATACCGTGCTGGACGTTTGCGCCTGTCCGGGTTCAAAGAGCTTTGGCGCGGCAATGACAATGAATAACGAAGGCACAATCCTAGCCTTTGACATACACGAAAATAAGCTCTCCCTTGTTCAAAAGGGTGCGGAGCGACTTGGAATATCGATCATTTCCACCCGTGCACACGACGCGAGAAAACCCATAGAGGAGCTTTTCGGTGTGGCGGATAAGATAATTTGCGACGTTCCCTGCTCGGGATTTGGAGTTATCGGTAAAAAGCCTGAAATTCGTTACAAAGACCCCGCGGAGAGCGCAAGACTTCCCGAAATACAGCTCGATATCCTTGAAAATGTTTCAAATTACCTCAAGGTCGGTGGCACGCTTGTTTATTCTACCTGCACAATTTTGCCCGAGGAAAATGAAAACAATATCAAAAAATTTCTTGAAAATCACAAAAATTTCGCGCTCGTTCCCTTTTCCACAGGCGAGCTTGAAGTTAAGGAAGGTATGATTACTCTCCTTCCTCATATCCATAATACGGACGGATTTTTTATTGCGAAATTAGTTAAAATCAGTTAAAATCTTTACGCGAAAGGAGGCACGAAAATGCAAAATCTTCTTAACTTTACATACGAGGAACTTGAATCCTATATTTTAAGCATTGGCGAGGCAAAATTCCGCGCAAAGCAGATATTCGCACCAATGCACAAGGGTATATCTCCCGCCTCTCTTACCAATCTCTCCGCCAAAACCAAGGAAAAGATATTTGAAAATGCTAAATATTCCCTTCCCAAAACAAGAAGAAAACTCGTTTCCGCAATTGACGGAACGGTAAAATACCTTTTTGAGCTTGACGACGGCAACTGTGTTGAAAGTGTAGTAATGAAATACGAGCACGGCACTACCATTTGCATTTCTTCTCAAATTGGATGCCGCATGGGTTGTGCATTTTGCGCGTCTACCATAGGCGGAAAGGTACGCGACCTTGAAGTGTGCGAGCTTCTTGGTCAGGTAATTGCCGCTCAAAATGATCTCGGCGAGCGAATCGACGGCATTGTTATGATGGGAATTGGCGAGCCTCTTGACAACTATGATAACGTAGTCAAATTCCTGCGCCTCGTTGGGCATAAGGAAGGACTTAACATTGGCTACCGCCACATTTCTCTCTCCACCTGCGGTCTTGTTGATAAAATATACAGGCTCGCAGAGGAAGATTTTCAAATTACGCTTTCAATTTCCCTTCACGCATCAAGCGACGAGATAAGAAGCAAGATCATGCCCGTAAACAAGAGATGGGGAGTGGAGGAGCTTCTTGATGCATGCAAAGCATATTTTGACAAAACAGGCAGAAGAATTTCCTTTGAATACACGCTTATCGCAGGCGAAAATGACAGCGAGGAAAATGCTCTCGCTCTTGCGAAAAAGCTCAATTCCAAATTAAGAACAAAAACATCCACCATGCCCATCCATGTCAATCTCATTCCCGTGAATCCCGTTAAGGAAAGAGATTTTAAAAAGAGCGGCAAGGCTGAAATCAAAAAATTCGCGCAGGTGCTTGAACAAAAAGGCATTCGCGCAACCGTGAGAAGAACTCTTGGAGCGGACATCAACGCTTCCTGCGGTCAGCTTCGTCGCGACGAAATGAAGAAAGAACAATCCATCGAGAAGGAGTAACTATGAAAGTTTACGGTTTGACCGACAGAGGTGCGGTAAGAGAAACTAATGAGGACAGTATCGGTATTACCTGTCTTAACAATGGAATAGCTATTGCCGTGGTTTGCGATGGAATGGGCGGTGCAGCAGGTGGCAAAATCGCATCCGAAATTGCCGAAACTGTGTTTATGGACACACTTGTTGCCGCACTTTCGAGTGAAGCTGTTGAAAAATCAAAATTCGATAGCAAAAAGATCAAGCAAGCAATCAAGGAAAGCGTCGAAAAAGCCAATGCCGCAATACTTGAAAAGGCCAGAGAGGATCTTTCCCTTTTCGGTATGGGTTGCACTCTCAACGCCATAGTTTTTTGCGAGCAAAAATCAAAAGTATATTATGCAAACGTGGGCGACAGTCGCCTTTATATGATAAATAAAAGAGAAATCAAGCAGCTCTCCAAGGATCATTCCTACGTGCAAATGCTTCTCGACAACAAAGAGATCACGCCCGAGGAAGCGGAAAATCATCCAAGGAAGAACCTTATAACCAAGGCTCTCGGTATCAAGGATGAAATTGATCCCGATATCGCGGATAGAAGAGTTTCGCTAAAGAGCGAGACGTATTTCCTTCTTTGCTCCGACGGTCTCCACGGACTCATTTCCAAGGAGCGCCTTCAGGGTGTAGCTCTCTCCCCTCTTTCAATTGAGGAAAAGGTGTTTACATATATCCGCCTCGCAAACGAAGAGGGCGGATACGATAACATCTCCGCAATCCTTCTTTTAACCAAGGAAACGGAGGTGACTAAATGACGCAGTACGACTCCTTCATAGGACAAACCTTTGAGGATAGATACACCATTGTCAACGTTATCGGTATAGGAGGCATGGCAACCGTTTACGGTGCATACGACCAGGTGGCAGGACGCTCAGTAGCCATCAAAATGATGAACAAGAAGCTTGAGCATAATGCAAGACAAATTCGCCTTTTCATCAATGAGTCCACTGCACTATCCCTTCTCTCCCACCCCAATATTGTACAAGTCTATAATACCGCTATCACAAATAGCACTAAATATATAATTATGGAATATGTAGAGGGCATTACCTTAAAGAAGCATATCGACCACCGCGGTGCGCTCCCCGAGCGCGAGGTGCTCTACTATGCTACTCAAATTCTTTCGGCTCTCGAATACATTCATTCCAAGGGTATCGTACACTGCGATATCAAACCTCAAAATATTATCCTTTTGCAAAACGGAAGCATAAAGGTTGCGGACTTCGGTATCGCTCGTCTTGATGCAATGCTTGATCGCTCCAAGGAAAAGAGCGACACGGCACTCGGTACTGTTTATTACGTCAGCCCCGAGCAAGCACAGGGCAAAGCACCGCGCGCGGAGAGCGATCTCTACTCCCTCGGTGTAATGCTCTACGAGGCAATGACCGACCGCCTTCCCTTCTATCACGAGAACGCAACCGAGGTTGCAAAAATGCAAATCAGCAAAGAACCCACACCGCCGAGCGTTTATCGCCACGACATCTCCGTGGGACTTGAGCAAATAATCCTTCGCGCTATGGAGAAAAATCCTAAAAAGAGATATTCTACTGCGCAGGAAATGCTCACCGACATCCGCGCGCTCCGTCAAAACTCCAAAACTGTTTTCGGCAATGAGAAAAACTCCAGCCGCTACCGCATAATCGAGCGCAAAATAATTGAGAAAACTCCCAACATTTCCAATAGAGCTATTCAAGCCCTCAACGAAAGAGGCGCAAGCTTTGTTGACAATCAGGGTTATTTCAAGAGAACGACCTCTCACTCGGGCGCGTTTATTCCGAGAAGTGAGCAGCTTCCTGCTCATACGGGTAGAAATCCCGCACATACGGGTAGAACCGTCGTGGGCACGGGTAGAACGGTTGTAGGAACGGGTAGAACAGTTGCCGTAACCGGAAGAACTCTCGCGGGGACGGGTAGAACTCAAAGAATCCCCTCGGGTAATCTACCCCATATTCACTCTCAAAAACTCCCCAAGGCATCAAACACCATAATGCTCAATGAGGACGATATCAAGAATATCAATGAGAGCAAGTGGCTCTCCATTATGCTCGGCGTAATAATCGCACTCATAGCGGTGGTGCTTATCTCCTTCGGAGTATGGGGACTTCTTATGTCCGCCCAGAGTAGACAATTAACGGTTGACACACCGTATTCAATTTACGAACAAGAAACGGAAATTCAATGGAATACAGAACACATGGAAAAATTCTAAAGGGCGTAGGCGGGCTTTATACCATAAAGCTAGTTGACGAAAAATCTCATTCCGAGATTTTTGATACACCTCCCCCCCTCGCGTCGCAGCTTATTACTTGCTCGGCAAGTGGCTCGTTCAGACACAATCACATAAAGCCACTCGTTGGTGACAACGTGGAGCTGATCTACACCGACCACTCGCTTGCTGAAAACGACGCAAAGAACAAAGATATAAGAATAAGTGATATTTTGGAGCGCAAAAACGAGCTCATCCGCCCCCCGATGGCTAACCTTGACGTTATGTTCATCTCGATGGCGGCTGCAAGTCCCGCACCCGTGCTTCCGACTATTGACAAGCTTATTTGCATAGCGGAACACAATGACATAGAACCCGTCATTATCATAGGTAAATGCGATCTCGCACCCGAATATGCTAGAGAATTGCAAAAAATCTATCAAAAAGCAGGCTATGAGGCATTCGTTTTGAGCGCAAAAACCGGTGAAGGCACGGATGCTATCCGAGATTATGTAAACACAAAGCTCGACGGCAAAACAAGTGCTTTTGCAGGCGCTTCGGGTATTGGTAAATCCACACTCCTCAATGCACTCTTCCCCGACCTCTCGCTTACTACGAATACTATAAGCGTTAAAATTCAGCGCGGACGTCACACCACGCGCCACGTTGAGCTTTACCCAATAAGCGATAAGGAAAACGCGGGATATATTGCTGACACACCCGGCTTTTCACTCCTCGATTTTGAAAGATTTAATTTCTTCGATAAAGAGGACCTCGCCTATAATATGCGCGAATTTCGTGACTATATCGGCGAGTGCCGTTACACCAAATGCTCACATACCAAGGAAGAGGGCTGCGCTATTCTTGAAGCCGTAACAAACGGCGAGATTTCAAAATCCCGTCACGATAGCTTCCTCGAAATATACGCCTCACTCAAAAATAAGAATAAGTGGGATAATAAATAATATGAAATCATACATTTTCATCGGTGGTGAGGTGGACAAGAGCGCCATCGAATCGCCAATTCCCGAGGGCGC
>JAZRHW010000106.1:0-4251 GCA_045644965.1 Eubacteriales bacterium | reverse complement strand
CACGAAAAACTCCGCGAGATAGATCCCGAGAGCGCTGATGAAATTCATCCGAACAATGTCAAACGTGTTATAAGAGCGCTCGAGATTTACAAAACGTCGGGTAGACGCAAGAGCGAGCTTGACAGGGAGAGTAAGAGCTTTGAGAGCAAGTACGAGGCTATTCAAATCGGTATCAAATATACTGACCGAGAGATCTTGTACAATAGGATAAATCTTCGAGTTGATAAAATGATAGAAGCGGGACTTCTTGAGGAGACCAAGTGCCTTATGGATGCCGGGGTTTTTGAGAAAAATGCCACGGCCGCGCAAGCGATTGGATACAAGGAGCTTTTGTCGTATTTTAGAGGCGAGAAAACTTTGATGGAAGCCGTGGAAGATCTTAAATGTGCCACTCGCCGATATGCAAAAAGGCAGTTGACGTGGTTTAATTCGCACGGGAACGTTATATGGCTCGAGGCGGATGGAAAAACACTTTCAGAGCTTGCCGACGAGGCGGAAAAGATAGTAAAAGAACATTTTTAAATGGAAGGAGAGCCGTATGGAGAAGCACGAGGGCAAAATTAAAAAAAGAAAATACAGCCGTGCGTGGCTCGCTCTTACGGTTTGTATAGTCATTCTTATAATTTACACCGTATATCACGTTGCATACGGTCTTGTTGAGAGTGTTCCCACTACCGCTGCAGGAATTGTTACGCAAAGCAATTCAATAGTGCTTGAGGGCGTAATATTTAGGGATGAGGAAACTGTAAAAACCCAAAATCAAGGGGATCTTCGTCCATATCTTGCAAACGGGGAGCTTGCATCCGTTGACTCGGCGGTTGCAGCAGTATATTCAAAATCGGGAAATGAGTCGCTTAACGCGCGCATTGCCGAGCTTGAGGAGGAGCTTGAAATTCTTAAGCAAAGTAATGTTAAGGGTATTATTTCGGTTCCGGATATTGACAAATTAAATGCGGAGATTGATAGCCTTTATACCTCAAAGATGTTGGCGCTCGCAAACGGTGATACATATAGGGCTGATAAAATTGATAAGGAACTTCTCATAGCGCTCAATAAAATGAGAATATATGACGGAAGCATTGAAAATTATGATGACGAAATAGCGGCTATCGAAGCGGAGCTTGACACACTCTATGCCTCTTTTGAGGGCGAAAAGGAATATATTTTTGCTGATAAGAGTGGATATTTTTATCATTCATGCGACGGTTACGAAAACGAGCTTACCATGGACGCGCTCGCGTCCATTGATGCGAATGGACTGAAAAATATACTTGAAAAAGTAAAAAAAGAGCCCATCAAATCAAGTGAATACAAATGTAAATTTGTATACGGTCACGAATGGAAAATTGCCACCCTTTGCGATGACGCAACAGCGGCATTACTCAGCGAGGGAATGACGTATTCCGCTACACTTTTTGACTTTAGAGAGAGAAATATTGAACTCACTCTTGAGAGGGTGGGGGAGAGCAAGGATGGATATACCTTGCTGGTATTTTCTTGTTCTACCAGACCCGATGGATTTGAATACTCCAGATATCAAAGTTTTAAACTCGATATTTCGTCCATAGAGGGTTACCGAATTCCGAGGGAAGCGCTCGTTACTGTCAAGGACAAGGAGAGCGGGGAGGAAACGGTTGGCGTATATATTGTTAATGCAAGCGTAATCACGTTCAAAAAAATCAATATTATCGGAGAGAGCGACGGGTACTATATTGCAGCCAAGGTCGACAAGTCGCAGGAGGACTATCGCGACTATCTGAATCTAAATGATTTGATAGTTCTCGAGCCCGAGGGAATGTATGACGGCAAGTTGCTGATAAAGTAGTTTTTATTGAAAAAATAAGGTTTTTTGGGTCAAAAAACAAAAAAATTAATAATATTTGAAATATTTTTGCGAAAGTTATAAATTAGTGCTTGACAATTTGCAAAAAAAAATACATAATATATATGTATGGGTATATAAATATATATCTCGACGGAAATGTTAATAAAAAAGTAAAAATAAAAAAGAAGGTTGGATGAAAAAATGAAAAGTATTACATCTTTGTTTGGCAAGAAGGACAATAACGATTACGATAAGTTCTATATTGACGACGAAAACGACGATATCTACGGTGAAGACGACGGTGACGTAACTACTTACGGCGAAAAGAAGAATGACGGCTTGACTCTCGGTTCAGCTGCAGCTCCCGTTTCTCTTAAGGTTGTTAAGCCCAAGAGCTATGCGGACGGCCCCTCCATCGCTGATCACCTCTCCGCAGGCAGCACTGTAGTTCTTAATATTGAGTCCCTTGATAGAGCGGGTGCTATCCGTCTTATCGACTTCCTTATGGGTGCTATCCACGTGCTCGGCGGTGATATGAAGAGCGTTACAAAGACAACTCTCGTATTCGCTCCCAGAAACGTTGGTGTTTCCGATTTTGAAAATCTTGAGGACGTTGA
Source organism: Eubacteriales bacterium (assembly GCA_045644965.1). Classification (GTDB taxonomy): domain Bacteria; phylum Bacillota; class Clostridia; order Oscillospirales; family CAG-272; genus RGIG4608. The sequence goes on along the minus strand of JAZRHW010000106.1, from coordinate 1,809 downwards.
GGAATCCGAGGACGAAGAACTCGTAGAGGAATACGACGCTGAGTAATTTCTATGAATTATTTTGATGCCTTGGATAAGGAGCAAAAGCTCTTTTACGCAAAGCTTGACGACCTTGAAAAAAGGGCACGTAGCGGTGCAGTGGCTCACTCCGCGTTTTTGACACCGAGTGAGGCCTATCGGGCACAAAAGTATTTCGAGGCAAAAGGTAATAAGGATATGATTTGCTTTTTCGGTGGCTATCTTTGCGCCCAGAGAAAGCAAATCTTTCTTTTGCCCGAATATTTGGTTGAGTCCGTCACAAAGGATACTTTTTTTGATATGCTCGCGGAGGATTTTGGCGAGTCCATTCGCGCTATTAAAATACAGGGAAGCGGCTTTCGCAAGCTCTCCCACAGGGATTATCTCGGCAGTATTTTGTCATTTGGAATTGAGCGAGAAACCGTTGGGGATATATGTATTCTTGACGATTATTCGTCAATAATCTTTTGTAATGCCGAGGTCGAAAAATACCTTTTGTCCGTTATGGAATCGGTTGGAAATGACAAGGTAAAGCTTGAGAGCATTACAGTAGATGTAAATATGCCGTCAACTCAAAAATATCAAGCATTTACCGATACCGTGGCGAGCGAGCGACTTGACTGTGTTGTGGCATCCCTTTGCAATCTCGCAAGGGAAAAGGGACAAAATCTCATCAAGGGTGGTCTTGTGGAGCACAATTATGAAACCGCTGTGAAGATTGACACAAGAGTCGTGGCAGGCGACATAATCAGCGCCCGCGGCTACGGAAAATTTGTGATAAGAGATATATCTCAAACCACCAAAAAGGGAAGAATAAGACTTCTTGCGGATAGATACGTATAAAGAGCAGGTGAATTTCAATTGCCTGCTTTTTGTACTATTTTTAATAATATATTAATAATTTTATTATTTTTATTGACAAAAAAATATTTTTGTGTTAATATTTATCTTGGTAATATATGTGGCTATGATAAAGACGGTGTTTTTTGAAGGGCTCTCAGAGAGTGCGCGGTAGGTGAGAGGCGCATAGCGAGTAGAGAAGCACAAATCACTTTTGAGCCGATTGCTGAAAATGGCTTTTGCTATCTCAGGCGATCCGTATTCCTGCGTTAAAGGATTTGAGTGGCATTTTGGCTTTTTCAAAATGTAAAATGAGTGGTACCACGGTAATTCCGTCTCATAGACCCATATAGGTTTATGAGGCGTTTTTTTATTTTGATAACAATTAAAAGGAGATATATTATGGCAAAGGATTACACATCTTCGTTAAATCTTCCAAGCACAAAATTTGAGATGAGAGCTAATCTTCCCACAAGAGAGCCCCTCATGCTCGACTATTGGAACAGCATCGGTCTTTACGGCAAGATGCAGGAGAGAGCTGCGGGCAAGCCCACATTCGTTATTCACGACGGCCCTCCATTCTCAAACGGAAATATCCACATGGGTACTTCGCTTAACAAAATTCTTAAGGACTTTATTAACAAATCAAAGGTTATGGAAGGGTATCTCGTACCCTTTACACCTGGTTGGGACAACCACGGTATGCCCATTGAGTCTGCTATCATCAAAAAGAACAAGATTGATAGAAAGAAAATGAGCATTTCCGACTTCCGCCGTCAGTGCCACGCATTCGCGCAGGACTACGTTGATATTCAGATGGGTCAGTTCAAGCGCCTTGGCGTTGTTGCTGACTGGGAGCATCCTTATCTCACAATGAGCCCCGAGTTCGAGGCGAGAGAGGTTCTCGTATTCGGTGAAATGTTCAAGAAGGGCTATATTTACAAGGGTCTC
>JAZRHW010000105.1:0-1952 GCA_045644965.1 Eubacteriales bacterium | reverse complement strand
GCTTACACCCTTAACTGCCAAAAGCTCCTCGCGTGATGCTCCCTTGACCGCTGAAAGTGTGCCAAAATGAGCCAATATCGCCTTCGCTTTTGCCGCACCGATACCCTTAATCTTCTCCAGCGAGGATTTTTTAATGGTCTTGGATTTGGCAGCGCTCATCTTTGCAACGGTGTACCTGTGAACTTCCTCTTGAATGCGGAAGATAAGGCCGTAAATCGCTTGGTCGCGGGCAATTGAAATTTCCTCGTTTTCGGTACAAAGTGCGCGTGTCTTGTGGAAATCGTCCTTGACCATACCGAATATGGGTATCTCAACTCCCATCTCCAAAAGCACCTCCCTCACCGCACCGACGTGGGTTTTACCGCCGTCGAGCAAAATGAGGTCGGGATATTCACTCATAGAACCCTGCGCGTCACTCAGGTGGGATAGCCTGCGACGAAGTGTTTCGCGCATGCACGCGTAATCATCCGTTCCGTCAACTTCCCTTATGTTAAACGTTCTATAGTCACTCTTTTTGGGCTTGCCGTCTATATAAACGACCATACCGCCCGTTTTATGCTCGGCACCGATATTGGAAATATCGTATGCCTCAATTCTCTCGGGAATGCTCTCAAGCTCGAGAAGCTCCATAATTCTAATGAGAATTGAATTGTCCTTTTCGTATTCGTGAAGATACGCCTGCGCCTTCTCCCTTGCATTTGCGAGCACCATCTCGCAAAGCTTTTTCATCTCGGTGCGCTGTGGAGTCCAAAGAGTAATCTTCCTTCCCGCCTCTGCACAAAGATAGTTTTCAAGCAGCTCATCTTCCACAATCACACTCGCGTCAAAAATCACTTTTTTCGGAATGGAGTCCGAATGAGCGTAATAATCCACCAAAAAGGCAGTAATTGACGGTGCGTCAAGTATTTTATCCACACCGAATAAATAGTCATTTTTGCCGACGAGCGCACCCTCTCGCACTGAAAAGACGGACAAACAAGAGCAAAGCTCCTCACTGTGAAGCGCGATAACGTCATATTCAGCCTCGGGAGAGTCAACCACCTTCTGCTTTTCTCTAATCTTTTCGAGCGCACGGATAGTATCTCGGCATTTTATTGCCGCCTCAAATTGTTCCGCTTCGCTATGGGCGTACATTTTTTCTTCAAGAGCCGAAATCGCTCCGCGCGTGTTGCCCTTGAGAATGTCCGCGGCACATTTTATAAGCTCGCAATACTCCTCGCAGCTAACGTGCCCGGCACAAACTCCGCAACACTGCTTCATTTGATAATAAAGACACTCGCGTCCCTTCCCTATATCCCTTGGAAAACGAAGCTTGCAGCTCGGAATACCAAGAGTTTTATTCAGTAGCGCCATAATTCCATATACTGCACCTGCACTTTGGAAAGGCCCAAAATACTTTGCCCTGTCAGCAAGACGAGTTCTTGTGAAAAGTATGCGAGGATATTCCTCGTCGGTAATTTTTATATACGGATAGCTCTTTGAGTCCTTTAATCTAATATTATACCTTGGCGAATACTGCTTGATAAGTGAATTTTCAAGCGTTAGAGCTTCCATCTCCGTATCGCAAAGAATATAGTCAAATTCAAAGACACTTGCCACCATTTTGGCGGTTTTAGTATCCTTTTCGCTATTTTGAAAATACTGGGATACGCGATTTTTTAGTTTTGATGATTTGCCAACGTAAATGACCTTGTCCGCACGGTCGCGCATAATATACACGCCCGGACAAAGAGGCAGGCCGTTTGCCTTGGTTAATAACTCTGCTCTTGTAGCCACAAAAATCACTATCCTTTCTTTAAAAATTTATATTTTCATTCCTTTGTAACGGAAGTTACTTTTTATTTCGGAACGGACGCGCAATGCGCGCCCCTACGGTGTGAGGGGGTATACCTTCGCGTGCGTGTAGCCGTATTGTTAGCGAATGTATACAAGTTGAAGTACATCTTACAGAG
>JAZRHW010000104.1:0-2206 GCA_045644965.1 Eubacteriales bacterium | reverse complement strand
CCCGTTTCCCCATCCTTTTTGGGTGAGTACAAAATTTCAGCAAGTAGATTTAACACCTCGGGCATGAGGTCTTCACCACATTCAGTGTATGCGGAATCAATAATGTCCGCCGAGATGCCGAGCAGCTGTGTGTCGTCAAATTTTTGATTTTTCAAACTCACGAGCGTAGCGTAGAGCTCGTCGAGCTTTATATTTATTTCCTTTTGGGTGGGAAGCGACTTAGTACCTCGCTTGAGCACCGACAAAAACAGGGAGCGCTTTACGGAGTCTTCCCTGCTGGTCGGCAGGGTGAGATAAACCGAGATGTTCTCACTCTTAAATCTATCGGTGTAGTAGCAATACGCGCCAATACCCGCACCGTTTTCTATGTATTTAATATCACTCATTAAGTAATTCGTCCTTAAAAATATAAATTCATATTCCATTTTACACTATTTTTATATATTTTTCAATCATAATTTAATAATTTTCTCTCAAATTATTTTATATTTACTTGCATACGTCGACAAAATGTGATAAAATAAACTATAATAATTGGATTTTTACCGCTTTGTCCCTCATAGGGGCGGATTGGAGATAAAATGAAAAAAGCTTTAATAATACTCTTGGTATCAATAATCGTCCTTTTGCCAACGATATGCGCCCTTGTGATCTATCTTGTGCCCGACGATATTATACAAACACCCATAAATATTCACGGTGTCTTTTCCGACGGAGAAGAGTCCCACGAATTTAACCGAAATAAAAACATTTTCCTCGCCTCGTTTTTCAATGATTTGGATGACAACGCAACACCGGGAAATGTGGATCTCAGCAGCATAAGATATGACAAAGTGTTCACTGCGGAAATTGATGAGCGAAACACCAAAAAGATTATCACAATCTATGCTTCTCTTTTCGGCCATTCCTACTATTCAGTAGACGGTGGCGAGCTTTACCTCATAAATAGAGCCTATTCCAACACCTTGCTCAACTCCGAGTTTGCAATCGGTCTTTATGAGGATATGTATACACCCGAACTCATCACCTTTTCAAATGATGTAGTGACTCCTGCATCAACCGAATTTAAATACACATTTAAAGATGGCTCTGCTCATAGCGGTAGAAATAATTCCTCCGTTTCCAAAGTCATCACATATCGCTCAAGTGTTACTTCCTATTTTGAGTTTTCAATAAAACCTGATATATGTAATCTCAATGCTTACGCAGGTGATAAACTCATCTATAGTGGTGCTCTCTACGATTTTGACGATTCCACACTTCCCAAAAACTCCCTTGTAAAATTTGAAATTGAGGCAACTTGGATAAAGAGTGCTATCAACGATTGCTTCGGCACCGCAAACTATAGCTTTTTAGTGGACTACGCCCCTGCCCCCACATTTACTTTGGCTGATGCTTCCATCGAGGCGGGCGAGCTTATTATAGTTAAGGCGAATAATATTCTTAATCCTGAAAAAATTGTTTGTACCCTTAGCAACGGTGAAAAATGCGAACCAAAATTCTTCGCAAACGGAGATGACTATTACGCACTGATTCCCTTTAGCTCCACTCTTCCAAGTGGCTCTTATAAGCTCACTTTAAATTGTGGAGAAACCACAACAAGCGCGACCATAAACGTAACCGAGCGCACGGTGAGAACCCAGCCTGCTGAAGAGGGCACCTATGATAAACTCACAAACAGTGCGCTTTCCGACAAAGAAAATCTACTCGTAAGTATCGGTAACAAATGCTCTCCCAAGAACTTTGGAGCGCAAAGCTTTATAAATTATGAAAACACCTTCTCAATTCGTCTTGGCTACGGCCACGAAAGATATTTCAGCGAGGAAATGTCCGTTATAATGGACGGTGTTGACTACTATGCAGAAGCGGATATGCCCATTCCCGTTATGGGCAACGGCATAGTCTCGGCAAGCGGTGAAGATGCAATTCTTGGTAAGTACGTCGTAGTTGACCATGGATTTGGACTTAAAAGCTGGTATTGCAATATTTCTGAGGCGTCATACTCCGTGGGTGATGAGGTCAAAAAAGGTGATATTATTGCTAAAACAGGCGCATCCAACTTCTACGGTCAGCCAGGATTTTACCTCATAACAACGGTGCTTGATACACCCGTATCACCATACGCAATTTATGAAAATAATTTTGCACTTCCCGCTGAAAAAGAGTAAAAATTTTATAAAAAACCTATTGACAATAAAAAGGTTAT
>JAZRHW010000103.1:0-3541 GCA_045644965.1 Eubacteriales bacterium | reverse complement strand
ATTCGGTACTTTAAGGATAATGGAGCGGATAGAATTTTTCTTAGCACAGAGCCTGAAAACGAATGCGGTATGCACATTTATCAGAAGGCAGGCTTTATCGACACAGGCATCATTGATGAAGGTGAAGCTGTAATGAAATTGATGTTATAAGTTGGTCAAATTCCAATTTGTCAAGCTAAAATAGGTGCAAAACCTATTACGGAAATGCACCCATAACTTTAAAATTTGCACCAATTGTAAAATAGTATCAAAATTTTAGATTACTCACAAGCACTTACGAAAGTAAGTGCTTTTTCTTTTATAAATAAAAAATCAAGGGGCAATATTGCCCCTTTTTTGTTCTTTATTTAACAGTATCCATCAAATTAAGTAGCTTTTCTACGGTGGCATTTTTAATCGAATTATCGGAAAAATATTCACCTTCCTCGCAAAGAAGCTCGCGCGTTTCACCGTCAAATTCCGCACAGTAATAAGCATTCTGCGAATCAGCATCCCTTGATGTATCAACTATATACACAAAATACACAACACCCTCGTTCTCGAGTCCGACATATCCATATTGCACAAGCTCTTGATAATCAGGAAGCGCCCACAATTTATAGGGGTGATAATTCATTATGCTCACAATTTCAAATTCTTCGCCATAAAGGTCGTTGCCTCTCTCAAGGTAATACCCACCGTCAAGCTGCGTGAGCGAATTGCCCCCACACGAAACAAGCGAGAATATTAACGTAAAAATAACTGCGCCTATTAATACCTTTTTCATATCTTTCCTCACTATTTTTCAAATTTTGGTTTGTAGAGGAGTTAGTTTGCTTTTGCAAAGGGAACTCCCTCAGTCAACTTCGTTGACAGCTCCCTCTGCGGAAGGAGCCTTTGTTAGATATGCATCATTATGTAGCCATATAATTCGAATTGTCAGATTTTATGGTTACTTGCAAAGGATTATCTCACAGAGCCCTCTTCCGCAGAAGAGGGTGGCACGGCAAAGCCGTGACGGGTGTAGTTCCCCTATCCAAATTAAAACTATCCCCCTCATAAATCCCAATTAATCAAACTATTCGTACTGTCTAAAGCTTGCGATTACAACACCGAGGAGCGCAACCTCGTCGACAATGATGGGGTCAAGTGTTCTATTTTCGGGTTGAAGGCGGTAGTGTCCGTCCTCTTTATAGAATGTTTTAACCGTTGCCTCGTCTTCAATAAGCGCAACTGCTATTTGTCCGTTATCGGCATAACTCGTCTTGCGAACGATAACCACGTCGCCGTCAAAAATTCCTGCCTCGATCATACTCTCGCCCTTTACCTTGAGGGCGAAAAGCTCCTCGCCCGCATACCTCGGGCTATTCCAAGGAAGGTCAACGTATCCCTCAAAATTCTCAACAGCGAGGATTGGCGAGCCCGCCGTGATTGCGCCAAGAAGCGGAACTCTACCGTGGGACTTTGCAAAGGGTGCGCAAAGACGGATAGTTCTCTTCTTTCCCGCGTCCTGCTCGATAAATCCCTTTGCCTCGAGATTATGAAGATAGAGATGCACGCTTGAAGTGCTCTTGATTCCAAGTGAGGCAACAATATCGCGAACTGACGGCGCATAGCCGTTTTCATTTATTGACTGAACGAGGTAATCAAATACCAGTTTTTCTTTTTTAGTAAGGTCGTTGTTTTTCATAATTTTTCTCCGTTTTTGAGTAAAATTTGTGTTTCTGAAACTATTATAACACATATTTTTCAAAAATGCAAACATTTGTTCAATATTTTTTGAAAAATTATAAATTTTGGTTTAGAGGGGAGATAGTTTGTTTTGGATTTAGGGGAACTTTTGAAAAAGTTCCTCTATAACTCCTCAAAACTTTTTGGCGCATTTTATTATTAAATTTCGCGCAAATTGTTTCGCAGGCGGAACATAATCATCAAGGTACACAAGATTGGATAAAATAAGTTGAATATATATTTAGATTGTTTTCTCTCAAATGATGATGTTTTATGAAAACAAATCCTTGTTAGTTATGCACAAAATTTTTATTTTTTTAACAAAACTATTTACAAATATTGAATAAAGTGTTAAAATATTCTCACTAAACAAGTTGGAATAGTTTAGTGACTATCGGATAGGTGTTTTCGGTGCTCCCCATCCGGTTGCCGTACTTTTGCTTTTTTGAAAAGGAGATTATTATGAAAAAGGTATTTTCAATAATTGGAATGGTTGTCGGACTTGCATTTGTTATAGTTGGACTCGTGGCAATGTCGGGTGCAATGGGAGGTAGAGCTTCTTATCCCGGCTCTGCTCCATATGGTTATGATTCTGGTTACGCTGAGTTTGGTGCAGACTATTATACATATTCTGTTAACAACACTGCCGAAACAGCAAGTGCCGCAAGAACCACCGCAAATAATATCCGTTGTATTTCGGACTTCCTTTTGCTTTTCTGCGGACTGTCTTCTATGTTGTTTGGCTTGGTAATCATTTGCGCTTTTGGCATCGTATTTGCTTCTTGCATTAAAAAAGCAGAACCTTGCGCTGTTAACGTATTAAGTTACCCTGTTTATAAGGCAGAAACTCCTGCAGAAGAAGCTGCCGAATAATTGATCACCGAAATAAAACGTCACTATTTAGTATTTTAAGTAAACCGTAGACCGAATATCGGTTTGATATAAAATAAGCGAGCTGTCTCTATGCAGCTCGCTCTAATTTTACCTTAGGTCACGCACAAATTCACCTCATCCTCTTGAACAAACGAACTTTTTGTGATAGAATAACATAAAATACTCTTACAAAGGGGGTATACCAATGAAAAACACACCAACTTCAAATAAATACATTCTCGGCTGGATTGACGAGATGGCATCCCTTTGCGCGCCCGATAAAATCGTTTGGATTGACGGCTCGACGGAGCAGGAAAATGCGCTTCGTGACGAGGCTTGCTCCACGGGAGAGATGATTCGTCTCGACCAGGAAAAGCTCCCCGGATGCTACCTTCACCGCACGGCGATAAATGACGTTGCTCGAGTTGAGGGCAGGACGTTCATTTGCACTCGCGAGAAAGCGGATGCCGGCAACATCAACAACTGGATGCACCCCGACGAGTGCAAAGAAAAACTCACCAAGCTCTATCGCGGATCAATGAAGGGCAAAACCATGTACGTTATTCCCTACTCCATGGGAATCGTTGGCTCGCCCTTTGCCAAATACGGCATTGAGCTTACGGATTCCATTTACGTGGTTCTCAATATGCTCATTATGACGCGCGTGGGCAACAATGTGCTCGAAGCTTTGGGCGACAGTCCCGACTACATCAAGGGCCTCCACGCTCGCGCTGAGCTCGATGAGGAGAAGAGATACATTGTACACTTCCCTGAGGAAAACACCATTTGGAGTGTAAATTCGGGCTACGGCGGAAACGTTTTGCTCGGCAAAAAGTGCTTTGCGCTCCGCATTGCCTCATATCTCGGAAGAAAAGAAAAGTGGATGGCGGAGCATATGCTCATTCTCGGTGTTGAATACCCCGACGGTGAGACCAAATACGTTTGCGCGGCATTCCCC
>JAZRHW010000102.1:0-5405 GCA_045644965.1 Eubacteriales bacterium | reverse complement strand
TGGCTCACCTATCTCAGTCTTGCATCCGCAACCGTGGGTATGATCTCTGCATTTAGGGGTGATGCTCGACTTGCGGTATTTTGCCTTATGTTTTCGGGATTTTGCGATCTTTTCGACGGTATCGTTGCCCGCACAAAGAAGGATAGAACACAGGATCAAAAGAATTTTGGAATACAAATTGACTCACTTTCCGACGTTATCGCTTTTGGAGTTTTGCCCGCGCTCATTTTCTACCGTCTCGGTGTGAATGGCACAATCGGCACGGTGATTCTCGTTTGCTATGTGCTTTGCGGACTTATTAGACTTGCATTCTTTAACGTTCTTGAAACAAAGCGCCAAGCCGATCCCACGGCTCCCGCTTGTGTTAAAGAATTCCGTGGAATGCCAATTACATTCTCCGCGATTATCGCGCCCGTAGTTTTTGCGGTTTCTTATTTGTTGCCGAGCGACGTAAGAACTTGGTTTTTACATATCGCGCCCGTGCTTATGGCATTTCTCTTCGTTTTTGATGTGAGAATTCCCAAGCTTGATGTGGGTAAGCTTCTTTTTGGAAAGAAAAATTAATAAATATATAAAAAACACGGATTTTTCCGTGTTTTTTGCTTTTTATAAGAAATAAAAGTCAAGAATGAAATAAAGTGGATTTTGTTTTGTCGAACCATCTCGAAACATCCCGATTTTTACCTATTGACAAACGTCTTGATGCAGTTTATAATTAATAATGATGAATTGCTCGTAAAAAAACGGAGGGATTGCGGCGGTGTGGTCGTGTTAGTCCGTCTTGGTTGATACCCAATCCCTTCCCATACATAAAAAAATCCGCGCTTTTGACGCGGGACTTTTTGGCGCGCTTTTGCGCCATTGTAAACAGTAATTTTGGAATTTTCACGAAAGGAAGTGATTAGTTATATGAAGAAAGAAAAGCTTGAGGGCGGCAAATCCGCCGAGAAGATCAAGGCTCCGACTCACAAGAGAAAAAAAGAAGGCAAGAAAAAGCAAATGACCAAAAGTAAGGTGCGCGAAAAGCTTGCCAAGCTTCAAGAGGAAGCAATGCAGGGGCTTGAAGAAACTAAAAAGGCTAAAAAAGAGAAATCGAAGGAAACAAAAAAGAAGGAAGCGGTTGTCGCTAAAGATAACAAGCCTTCTAAAAAGGTAAAAAACAATGCTCGCCGCGATCAAGACTCAAAGGTCGCACCCAGGATTGAGAGAGATATTAATGCTAAAGTGCGCGTAATTTCACTTGGCGGTCTTAACGAGATTGGCAAGAATATTACGGTTCTCGAGTGCGGTGAAGATATAATTGTTATTGACTGTGGCTTTGCTTTTCCTGATGAAGAAATGCTCGGTGTTGACCTTGTGTTGCCCGACTTCACATATTTGAGGGACAATGCGGACAAGGTGCGCGCCATAGTTCTCACTCACGGACACGAGGACCACATTGGAGGAATTCCATATCTTCTCCGTGAGATTAATGCGCCCATTTACGGAACACTTTTGACACTTGGTATCATAAAAAATAAACTCCTTGAGCATAAATTGCCCTTTGACGCGCAGCTTAAGGTGGTTGAGGCAGGCGAGACTGTTAAGTTTGGCAAGAGCTTTGCGGTGGAATTCATCCACGTTAACCACTCAATTGCGGACGCGTGTGCGCTTTGTGTTGATACACCCGTGGGTAAAATATTCCACACGGGCGACTTTAAGCTCGACCTCACCCCCATTGACGGTGAGGTTATGGATATAACGCGCCTTGGCGAGCTTGGCAAGGAGGGAATTGAACTTCTTCTTTGCGAATCCACCAATGCCGAGCGCCCCGGCTACACACCCAGTGAGCGCAAGGTTGGCAAGTCGCTTGAATATATCTTCTCGACGCAATCCGACAAGAGAATTGTTATAGCGACATTCTCTTCAAACGTGCATCGTGTTCAGCAAATTATCGATACGAGCGCGCGTCACGGAAGAAAGGTGGCTATCACCGGTAGAAGTATGCTCAATATTGTTGGCGCTGCAACCGAACTTGGATATATGAATTTCCCCGAGGGAGTTCTTATTGACATTTCCGAGATCAAGAGATATAAACCCGAGCAAATAACCATTATCACCACGGGATCGCAGGGTGAACCCATGAGCGCGCTTTACAGAATGGCATTCTCCGACCACCGCGACGTAACTCTTGGTAGAAATGACGTTGTTATTCTTTCGTCGAGCCCCATTCCCGGAAATGAAAAATTGGTTGGTAGAATTATCAACGAGCTTTCCAAAAATGGCGTAACCGTGCTCCATGATGCGCTTGTGAGTGTTCACGTTTCGGGACACGCGTGTCAGGAGGAATTAAAGCTCGTGCAGGCATTGCTCAAACCGAGATATTTTATGCCTGTTCACGGTGAATACCGCCACTTGAACGCAAATCGTCAACTTGCGCTTGAGATGGGAATGGAGGAGAGGGATATCTTCATTTCCGATATTGGTAAGATTCTTGAACTTTCCGCAAGTGGAGCAAGATTTGTTGGCACGGTACCGTCGGGCAAGGTTCTTGTTAACGGAAACAGTGTTGGTGAGGTAGGAAATATCGTTCTTCGCGAACGTCGCCATCTCTCTCAGGACGGACTTGTTGTTGTGGTTGCCTCCATTGATATGCAGGCCAAACTTCTTATTTCCGGCCCCGATATCGTTAGCCGCGGATTTGTTTACGTCCGCGAGGCGGAGGGTCTTATGGATGAAATTAAGGGAATGGCGCAGAGCTCAATTGAGGATTATCTTGATCGCACCCGCGTGATTGACAGGGTGGCGCTCAAGACCAAGGTCAAAGAAGATCTTTCAAAATATCTCTATTCCAAGACCAAGAGAAGACCCATGGTTCTTCCTATTATTATGAACGTGTAATTATTTTATATAAAATAGGGCTATATGCATACAATTCACACTTTGTTCATATTTAGTTCAAAATTAAATAACATTATTAAGATACAATAACTCTATTAATGACTATAAAGGAGAGGAAACTAAAATGGCACAGGTTAAACCCGTAAATAAAAAGAAAATGAGCGGCCCCAGCCTTGCAGCTTTGCTTGTTTGCGCAGCAATTTTGCTTGGTCTTGTGGTATCCCTCGTATTGTCCAGCGGCATCACAGTCCGCGCACAGGAAGGTGCATCATCCGAGAACTTTGAAGTAAACGGTTCCATGATGTCCTACTTCACAAACTCATACTACCAGAACTGGTACTCTCAGTACTACTACTACATCTTGCTTGGCTATGTTCAGTTCGATCCCAGCATGCCTTTTGATGAGCAGTATACTGATACAACAAAGAAGGAAACTTATTACGACTTCTTTAAGAAGGGCGCAATTGACAACGTAACAAAGATCCTTAAATACTGCGAGGCAGCAAAGGCTGACCCCGAGGTTAATTTTACTGAACTTGAAAAAGAAGCAGCTGATTATGCAACAACAACAATCAAGTCCCTTAAGGAAGCTGCAAGACAGAACAATATGGACTTCCCCACATTCATCCGTCAGAACTTTAGCGAATATGTAAACGAAAACGATCTTTACAGAGCTATCGTTCTTGAGTACATTGCAAACGATTACTCCGCAACAATGTACGATAGAATTTACGACGCTATGACGGACGAGCGTAAGGAAAAGTACTTTAGTGAAAACCTTTCTTCCTTCGTTTCTGCTGAATATCTCTACTTCGCTCTTAGCGAAACAGTAACTGCTGAAAAGATTGACGAAAAGAAGTACGAAGGCGGCAAGGATAGCGAAGAGTACAAGGCGGCAGTAGCAGCAGCTGAAGAAAAGGCTAAGAAGCAGAACGAGCTCAACAAGGCACTCGATAGAGAATTTATCGAAAAGCTTGCTAAGGCAACAAGCGCAGAAGAATTCAAGCGCATCCTCCTTGACCGTGTATATAGCGAAAACTTTGATGCAGCTTACGAAGCAGCAGTGAAGAGCTTTGCTAAAGACGACAAGCCCTCTGAAGATGTACTTAAGGCACTTAAGGAAGAAATCAAGCAGAAGGTAATTGACGCAGTTATCGCAGGCAAGGCTAACATTTATGAAGGTGATGCTGCACAGGCACCTGCAAATGCAACAAAGTGGGAAAAGGCTGCTAAGGAACTTCCCAAGGCAATTATCACAAAGCTCAACGGTGCTATTACAAACGCAACTAAGAGCGGCACTTATACACTTGATACTGAAGTAGGCAAGTTCCTCTTCGGTGGTGTTAAGGCTCAGTACGGCATTGCATATGCTGAAGGTGAGACTGAAGGCACAAATGCTAAGGTTGGCGAGTACTTCATTGAAGACAAGACAATGACTGAGGCTGAACAGAAGACAGGTGACTACCAGCTTGCTGTTTACTATGTAACTGAGTCTGCTCATAGAGATGAGACAATGCTTAGAAACGTAGGTCATATTCTCTTCAAGGTTGAAGAAAAGCACGATGATACTCATACTCACGAAGACACTTACTTCAAGACATTTGATGAAGCTAAGGCAGCTGCTGAAAAGATTCTTGCTGAAATCAACGCAACTGCAAAGGACGGCAAGGTTGAGAGAGAAGTATTCGAAACATTCGGCGAGGAGCACACACATGACTCCAACGTATTCTACGAGCACGTAAACAAGGGTGATATGGTTGAAGAGTTCGAAAAGTGGCTCTTTGATGCAACTGTTGTTGGTTCTACTGGTCTTGTTAAGACTGAATATGGCTGGCACATCATGTTATATGATGGCGAAGATGACTACGCTTGGAGAGAGAACGCTCACTCTGCAGCTACAAATGCTGACATTACCACTTGGTATGAGGCACTTACTCACAAGGTAACTGTAAACGAAAATATCTTTAAGACAATTCTTCTTAATAGATAATAAATATTAAATAAAAATGGCACGGCTTGACCGTGCCATTTTGGTAAGGTTTATTTATGGTACTTGATAAAAAACAAACCACCATAGCGTATCGTTGCCCTCATTGTGGCGCGGGCGTTATGAGTATGATAGATATTTTTACACTCTCCGCGCCCATGATCAAACTGAAATGTGATTGTGGCGGAAGTGAAATGACAGTTGTGCGACAGGCTGACGGCAAAATTAGATTGACCGTGCCCTGTATAGTGTGTCCGAGACCCCACAGCTTTCTCGTTAGTCCGGGCATATTCTTTAATAATGAAGAGTTTTTCCTTCAATGTCCCTATTCCGATATAAATGTATGCTTCCTTGGTGATATGGATCACGTTAAAGCAAATCTCGCAAAGGGAGAATATGAGCTTATTAAATTAATGGAAGAGAACGGCATTAACGATCTTTCGGTTTTCCGTGAGGCTAATGCTGATGATCCCGATGCTGCGCTTGATAGCGAGATGACACAAAATATTATTTTTGTGCTCTCTGAGCTCGAGGCGGA
>JAZRHW010000101.1:0-3027 GCA_045644965.1 Eubacteriales bacterium | reverse complement strand
GGTATGACAAGCGATAGCCCCTTCCAAAGCTATAATGTATCCGGTGATCAGAAAAGTCCTCTTTTCAAGAAAACCATTCAGAATGGCGGATTCTTTGTTGAAGAGTTTGCTGAGACAATAAAGAAAGTTCTTGAAAGTGATATGCTTACGGATGAGGCTTTTGAGAGAAGCTTCAATATCGCGAAGAATCTTTATCAAAACGATACTAAGACCTCGAAAACTTACCACAATGCTGGTAACTATAGCTTTAGCTTTGATATAAACAAGACTTGCAACCGTGACCATAGCTCTTGTATGTCATTTAGTGACTATATGAGATTGAAGCGTGAAACTGTTGATAGATATCTCAATGGTTCAGGCAATAACGATAACAACGATAACAACAATAATAACAATAATAACAACAATAATCAAAATATTGAATGGGAGCTTTATCTCCGTGGAAACTTTAATGACAATAACTGGGAGAATTACGGTGGATACAAGCTTCAACATGTTGGTGACGGAATATATTCCATAACCGTTACTGCAACGAGATCCAGTGGAGATGCCGGAACGTTTAAGTTCAAGATATACAACAATAAACAAAGTGGTGACGTGGCTTGGTATAACACGGTGGATGAAAGCAAAACAGCTGTTTCATTTGAATACCAAGGCGGTAACCGCAACATACAGGTTGCTCTCGGAACGTATACCATTTATTTTGACACAAACACACAAATGGTTTACTTTGAAAAACAGTAATAAAAAAACAAAAGGCGAAGAATTTTCTTCGCCTTTTGTTTTTATATTCTTTTAACGATATCCCTAGTTCCTTTAACTATACAATCCGCAGGGTAAACTCCGCGGAGGGAAGTGAGTGGGTAAACGGATGTACGTTTGCCGATCACAGTGCCGGGATTTATAACGGAGCCGCAACCGACGTCCGCACCGTCGGCAAGTATTCCGCCGATCTTACGAAGTCCGGTTTCGTATTCTTTATCGCCGTGGATAACAACATTTTTACCGTCGCTTTTCAGGTTGGAGCAAATCGTACCTGCGCCCGTGTGCGCGCGGTTTCCGAGAATGGAGTCGCCAATGTAATTATAATGAGGTATTTGCACCTTGTTTAAGAGGATGCAG
Organism: Eubacteriales bacterium; assembly: GCA_045644965.1. Taxonomy (GTDB): domain Bacteria; phylum Bacillota; class Clostridia; order Oscillospirales; family CAG-272; genus RGIG4608. The sequence continues at coordinate 1,905 of JAZRHW010000101.1, read as the reverse complement.
TTTTTTAGTTCGCTTGAATTACCGATAACACAATTTTCGCCCGTGATAACTCCGCCGCGAATGAATGCACCTGGGCGCACCTCTGTGCCCGAGCCAATTACAGTTGGGCCTTCGATGGTTGCGGTGGGGTAAATCTTTACGTTTTCACCCACAAGAACACCCTCGGCGTAGAGGGTGTAGCCCTCAATGCCGTTCTCGATTAGCTTTTTGGCAAGTTCTTTGATTTTGGGGAGCATTTCCCAAGGGTACTCACACTCTTCAAAGAGTGGGGCGAGATAGGGAACTGAGCAATCATATAATTCATTTGTTTTTACTAATTTATCCAATCGCGTGTCCCCCTTTAACTATGGCATTTGCTATTATTTCCGCGTATTCGCGGCATTTTTCTTCGGTCTCGGCCTCAATCATAACGCGAATGAGGGGCTCTGTGCCGCTTTGACGGAGGAGTGCGCGTCCGTTGCCTGCAATCAGTGCTTCCACCTCGTCGAGCGAGGCAAGAACGTCCTTGTCGTTCATAACGGCATCCTTATCCTTAACACGAACATTTTTCAAATATTGAGGATAGAGTGTTACGTTCTCCACAAGAGTGGAAAGCGAGGATTTAGAGTCGCAAATTTCCTCGGCTACCATTATGGCAGTGAGAAGTCCGTCACCGGTGGTGGCATATTTCTTCATAATGATATGACCCGATTGCTCACCGCCTATTGAGTAACCCTTTTCCTGCATACACTCGTATACAAATCGGTCTCCAACCTTGGTCTGAACGCATTTTATACCTATCTTATTAAGAGAAGCCACAAAGCCGCTATTGGACATAACAGTGGCAACCACGGTGTTGTCATTTAACATTCCGCGCGCTTTAAGACGCTTTGCAAGAAGGTACATTATTTTGTCACCGTCAACCACGTTGCCGTGCTCGTCAACGGCAAGACAACGGTCGCAGTCGCCGTCAAAGGCAAAGCCGACGTCGAGATGCTTTTCACGAACAAGCTTTACAAGGTTTTCAAGATGTGTAGAGCCACATCCTCTATTCACGTTAAGTCCATCGGGCTCGTCGCCAATAATATAGAGCTCTGCACCAAGTGCACCGAAAACTGCGCGCGCTATGGACCATGCTGCACCGTTGGCACAGTCAAGACCGATGCGGAGCTTTTTATAAGAATTAGAGGCAACGGAAATAAGGTAACCGATATATCTATTTCGTCCACTGACGTGGTCTTGAATTAAGCCGATTTTGTCTCCTGTTGCCAAGGGAAGATCGTCCCCGTCAATGCCGAGACGGGCAAGATTGCCGTCAAGGTATGCCTCAATTAGAGAAGTGGTATCGTCATCAAGCTTTTCACCGTAGCGGTTGATGACCTTAATTCCGTTATCGTGGAATGGATTATGTGATGCGGTGATCATAATACCACAATCAAAACCGTCGAGGCGGGTAATGTAGGATACGCTTGGTGTGGTTGTAACGTGCAAGATGTACGCGTCACCTCCACTTGTAGCAATTCCCGAGGCGATTGCATATTCAAGCATGTAGCTTGAACGGCGAGTGTCCTTGCCAATTACTATTTTAGGGCGGCGACTCTTGTCAGCATTTTCGCGTTGATAGTACCAACCGAGAAATCTTCCAACCTTGAACGCCTGCATTGATGTGAGTGAAATATTAGCTTCACCACGGAAACCGTCAGTACCAAAGTACTTATTTGCCGTGGGTTCAGTGCAGCAGGCGAGCTGCACATCATCTTTCAAAAGCTCGTCGCAAGATATAGAGAAAATATTTGCAATTTGCAAAATCTTGTCTATTTGCGGAAGCGCTTGGTCCATCTCCCATTTTGAAACGGATTGACGAGAAACACCGAGCATTTCAGCAAGCTTTTCTTGAGAGATGTTCATACTTGTACGAAGGTGAGT
>JAZRHW010000100.1:0-5932 GCA_045644965.1 Eubacteriales bacterium | reverse complement strand
TATCCAGGAGCGCTACACGACGGGTGTAATGCAGGCAAGGAACCTTGCGCTTGTTGAGGGCGCAGACATTTGTGTTGCGTGCTTGGCACACCTCTCGGGCGGTACCTACAAAACCGTCAAGATGGCACGTCAAAGAGGAATCAAAGTAATAAATGTACTTAAAAAATAAAAAAATAGCCGTTGGCATTTGCCAACGGCCTTGTTTTTTGTTTATACACTTCTGAAGCCCTTTCCGATAATTTCGGAGCTTGTTGTAATCACCATAAAAGCATTTTCATCAATTTGCTTGATTGCCTGACGAAGCTTGATCGCCTCGTATCTGCGGCAAACGGTGTGCACCATTCCCTTCTTCGCCTGGGTGTACGCGCCAATAGCATCAGTAATAGTAACACCGTGGTGTAAGGTGTTCATGATATACTCGGCAACGAGTTCGGGTTTGTCGGTAATAACAATGAAATATTTGCACGCGTTAAAGTTATCGATAACGGTGTCAATGATAAACGAGTTCATAAAGAGACCAACGAGCGAGAGAATGCCGGTTGTAATGTCTTTGAACACGAATATTGAAGTAATTGCAATTATCGAGTTAACGGTGAGAACAGCTCTGCCCACGTCCATTTTGGTGTATTTTTGAATAATCAATGCCACAATGTCCATACCACCGCTCGAAGCACCTGCATAGAAAATGATCGCAGTACCAATTGCATAAAGTGTGATACCAACCACAAGCTCCATAAAGGGTTCCTCGGTCAGCGTGTGTATCTCGGGAGAAATTTTATCCACGAGATTATTCGCTTCAAATATCATCATAAGGCTCGAATAACCCATGCTGCAGTAAACTGTGAATACGCCCGTTGATTTTCCGAGGAAAATAAAACCGAGAATAAGCACCAAGGCATTGAGAAGGAGCAACCACTGTGACTGAGTCAAGAAGGTAAGCTCTTGAGCCAAAATAGTTGAAAGACCGGTCATACCTCCCGTAACGAAGTGGTTGGGAACGAGTATAAAATATGTACTTAATGCAATAAAAACAATTCCAATGTGCATGGAAAGGAAATTTTTAAAAGTAACCTTTGTTTGCATAAAAACACGCCTCTTAATCGCTCTCTCCCTAGTAAATTTAGGGAAGGGATAAAAAATATGCGCCGAAAAAACATTTTTGCTTCGGCTTAATGATTATACTACAAATAAGTAGCTTCGTCAATGCTTATTTTTGATATTTTTCGAGATTTTTTAGAATATTTTTTGGTAAAAAATATTGACGGATTTTCGTATTTGTGATACAATACATTTAACACTTAACTTAAATGTTAAATGATTGCTTTGGCTAAAAAGAAAACGAATTTTTATAAAACCTAGATTTTTCAAGATTTTTTAAGTATTTTTGCTACAATTTAAAAGGAGGCAATATGATACAAAAAACTCTTTCGGCGCTTTGTGATCCAACGCGGCGCGAGATATTGAAATTACTTAAGCGCGGCGCGCGTTCCGCGGGCGAGATTTCGGAGCGCTTTGACGTCTCCGCCCCAGCAATATCAAGGCATCTCGCGGTTTTGAGGGACGCCGAGCTCGTTGAAATTGAACGGGACGGAAAGCGGATAATCTACCGCCTAAACCCCACTCCGCTGGAGGATATTTTATACTGGATAAAAAACATATTTGAGGAAGAATAAGGTGAAAAAACATGAAAAATACAAATGCTCAAAAAATAGTAAAAAATTATAGAATCAAGTGCGCTTTGCTTGCATTGCTCTATGTGATTGGAGTGGTGGTTTGCATAGCGATTATAAGCAAATTTACGGTTATTGGTATTGCCTGCACGGTGGTGCTCGCAGCAAGCATAAAAGCGCCTTTTGACAAATTATTGGAAAAAGATATTGAGAGTGTTATTTATGAGGATCTCGATCCTGAATTGTTTGAAGAAATACTCGCTCTTGGCGTGCTCAAAAAGTCCACAAGACACAAATTCCTTGCTCTTATGTATAAGGGCGACCACGACGGAGTGCTTTCGCTTATTGCTGAGACTGAAACCAAGCCCCAGGGCCCCATTGATAAGTGCCAAAACCTCTACCGTCGCGGATTTGTTGAGTTTGAGAGGGGCGAATTTGAAAAACTCGCTGCCACAGTATCCGAGTTCCAAACATTAAAATCCCAAAATCCCAAAATTGAAGCAATTTTTAATAACTTCACCGTGTTTGATAAATTCGACGCCTTCGTTGATGAGGATTATGAATACGTGGTCGACGTTTGCGATCTCGATTTGCGTAATATTTCAAAAAAGAATCAAAATTATAAGGTAACAAAGCTCAACGTTAGCTTTTATCGCGCGGTAGCGCTTTATAAGCTTGAGAGATTTGAGGAGGCAAAAGAGGCGTTCCAAGGAGTTATCACCCTCGCTCCCAAAACCCATAAAGCAACGGTTGCCAAGGAATATCTCGCAAAAATGTAATAAAACAAATGGAAAACCGCAAGGTTTTCCATTTTTGCACCATATTTTTCGCTAATTTGTTGACAATTTACCGCCATCTTTGATATAATAAATAAAATGTACATATCCTTATAATATTAGGAGGTAATTATGGCAATAACAAACGAATATATAAAAAATCTTCTTTGTGAGGTTAAAAAACGTAACCCCGGCGAGAGTGAATTTCATCAAGCGGTCGAGGAAGTTCTCGAGTGCCTTGAGCCGGTGATTGAAAAACACCCCGAGTATATAAACGCAGGAGTTCTCGCAAATCTTGTTGAGCCGGATAGAATAATCAAATTCCGTGTTCCGTGGGTGGATGATAGCGGAAAGGTGCGAGTAAATCGCGGCTATAGAATACAATTCAATAATGCCATCGGCCCGTATAAGGGTGGACTTCGTTTTCACTCCTCGGTTAATGAGAGCATTATAAAATTTCTTGGATTTGAGCAAATTTTCAAGAATTCCCTCACAGGACTTCCTCTCGGAGGTGCAAAGGGCGGCTCCGATTTTGACCCCAAGGGCAAGAGCGACGGTGAAATCATGAGATTTTGCCAAAGCTTTATGACCGAACTATGCAAATACATTGGTGCGGACGTTGACGTTCCTGCGGGCGATATTGGTGTTGGCGCAAGAGAAATTGGCTATATGTTTGGCCAATATAAACGTATAAAGGGAGAATTCACGGGCGTTTTGACCGGCAAGGGCATCACCTATGGCGGCTCTCTTGCGAGAAAGGAAGCCACGGGCTTTGGACTTTGCTATTTCACTGACGAAATGCTTCGCGAGGCGGGCAAAACGTTTGATGGAGCGCGCGTAGTTGTGTCAGGATCGGGAAACGTGGCGATTTATGCCGCACAAAAAGCAATCGAGCTTGGCGCAACCGTTGTTGCAATGAGCGACTCCGATGGCTATGTCTATGACGAGAATGGCATAGACCTTGAATTAATGAAGAATATCAAAGAGATTCGCCGTGAAAGAATAAGCGAATACGCGTCCGAGAGGGACGGAGCAATTTATCGTGTCGGATCGAAAAATATTTGGACGGTTCCGTGTGATATTGCCCTTCCCTGCGCTACTCAAAATGAGCTTGACCTTAATGGCGCAAGAGCGCTCGTTGATAATGGATGCTTTGCGGTTGCTGAAGGCGCAAATATGCCGACTACTCCCGATGCTATTGCACACCTCGTGGCAAACGGTGTTCTTTTTGCTCCGGCAAAGGCAGCAAATGCAGGTGGTGTGGCAACCAGTGGACTTGAAATGGCACAAAACTCGATGCGCTACTCTTGGAGCTTTGATGAAGTTGATAACAAACTCCATGAAATTATGAAGAACATATATAAGAGTTGCTCAAATGCCGCAAAAGAGTACGACAAAGAAGGCGATCTTGTGATGGGAGCAAATGTTGCCGGATTTTTAAAGGTAGCGGAAGCTATAAAATCCCAAGGGACAGTGTAATTAAAACAAAGACGGAGAAATATATAAATATAATGAATAAAGAAATTTTCACACAAAAACTCACATCCGCAATTGAACATAATCTCAATTTTACGTTGACGGATGAGCAAAAAGAACAAATGTTCTTGTTATGCGAGCGATTAGTTGAAGTTAATCAAGTAATGAATTTGACGGCAATAACTGACGAAGATGGCATAATTTTGCGTCATTTGGTGGATTCCTTGCTTATTTCGGAGCATATAGAACAAAATTCCACTATAATTGACGTTGGTTGCGGCGCAGGATTCCCTTCTCTGCCGCTTGCGATTGCGAGACCTGACCTAAAGATAACATCACTCGATTCAACCGAAAAGAGAATTCGCTATGTTGATGAAACGGCAAAATTGCTCGGACTCAAGAACGTAAATGCCGTTGCAGCTCGTGCCGAGGATTTTGCAAAACTTCCCGAACACCGAGAGGCCTATGACTATGCGACCGCACGCGCGGTTGCTGCGCTTCCTGTCCTTTGCGAATTGACAATTCCATTTGTCAAGGTTGGCGGCAAACTTGTTGCAATGAAGGCAAAGGGAGCTCATGATGAATTTGAATCTTCAAGAAGTGCAATTCGTCAGCTTGCGGGTTCGTCATCACTTGATGCTACGGTTTTGTATGAAACAATGCTAAAGGGAAATATTAATAATGAAATGATTTCGGAAAATCGTTCAATTATAGTTATGCCAAAGAAATCACACACCCCCAAGCAATTCCCTCGCAAATTTGCTCAAATTAAGAAAACACCGCTTTAATCTCAAAGAACCGCAACCTGCGGTTCTTTTTTTGTTTCACGTGAAACAATTAGCAAAAGTCTCTACACAAATGTTTCACGTGAAACAAATTCGACGCAAAACAAAAAAAATGTTTCACGTGAAACAAAATACTACATATTTCTCCAAAATGTTTCACGTGAAACACAAATTGTCATAAAAAATCTTAAAAATTCGCCCAATTCTACTTGCATTTATACAATGTTTGTGATATAATGATAAACGTGATAAAATATCGTGAAAAAATATGCAAAAACTCACAAAATATAACCATAATTAGATAAATGGAGGACTAAAATGGCAAAAATAATTGCTTTCGCCAACCAAAAGGGCGGCGTAGGAAAGACAACGTCCGCAGTTAATATAGCCGCGTCCCTTGGTATTCAGGGCAAGAAAACACTTCTTGTTGACCTTGACCCTCAGGGTAACGCGACTAGTGGCGTTGGAATTCCCAAGAGATCGCTCAAAGGCACAGTAAAAGATGTTTTGTCGGGCGAAATTCTCATCAAAAATGTAATTTTGTCCACAAATTATAAGAATTTGGACGTAATTCCCACAAATGTATCCTTGTCCGGAGCTGAATTCGACCTTTATAATGATGAAGGCAGCGAATACAACTTAAAGGATGCACTCGCAAAAATCAAAGATGATTATGACTACATAATTATCGACTGCCCCCCCTCGCTCGGAATGCTTACCATCAATGCTTTCGTTGCATCCGATGGTATCGTAGTACCCATGCAGGCGGAATTTTATGCAGTTGAGGGCCTTTCACAGCTCATTACAACAACAAAACGCATCAAAAAGCACTATAATGAGGATCTCAACATTGTAGGTATCCTTATCACAATGTATAATAAGCGCCTTTTGCTCTCAATGCAGGTGATGGACGAGCTTGAAAAGTATTATCCCGATAAACTTTTCAGTACAACAATTTCCCGTAACGTAAAGCTCACCGAGGCTCCTGGCTTTGGTAAGCCCGCTTATTATCACGATAAGAACTCCAAGGGTGCTCAAGAGTACCTTGAAGTGGCTCGTGAACTCTCTTCTAGAATATAATTTCTGGATTTTCACTCAAATTTAGTTAAAAATAGTGAATATATAGCCAAATTTGGCACGAAAGGATTAAATAATGGCAAAAGCAAGAGGACTTGGAAAAAGCATTTTCGATACTTTTGACGATAACCTCGTTGAAAGTAAAAAA
>JAZRHW010000099.1:0-3392 GCA_045644965.1 Eubacteriales bacterium | reverse complement strand
AAAGGACTCGCAAGAGTCCTTTTTTGATGAATAAATTGGGATTTATGGGGGAGATAGTTTATTTTGGAATAGCAGGGGGCTTTTTTGAAAAGCCGCCCCCTGCACCCCCGAAAAACTTTTAAAGTATTTTATTACTAAATTCCGCGCAAATTATTCCGCGAGCGGAACAAGACGATTTTCTTTGCATTTTAACAGGCGCAAAGAAAATCTATAATTTGCTAATGCAAATAATAGCCATTTGCTTTGCTTGTGGCTATAAAGAGTGTAGCGAATTACAGTTTTTCGAGGTGCCTGTCACACACCGAGAAAAACGTTATGTGTTGCTCCGCAACACAATTTGCGCGAAATCCAATTGCGAAGCGCGACAAAAAGTTTTGCGGGGTCATAGGGGAGCTTTTTCAAAAGCTCCCCTAAATTCCAATCAATCTAACTCCCCTATAAATCAAAATTTTAACATACAAACATAAAATATCAAAATTCCGTAAACAATAACAATGAATAACTTTCGGGAGTTGATTTTTATGTTTTACGAATTTTTAGCCGACCTCAATTTTCTAGTCGGTTTTATCCTCTTTTTGTGCTATTCCTATCAAATTTTCTATACCATCGTTCCCTTTTCGCTAAAACCGCGCAGACACAAAATGCCCATCAAAATAAATAATATCGCAATCCTCATAGCCGCTCGAAATGAGGAAGCCGTAATCGGCAACCTACTTGATAGCATCAACTCGCAGGACTATCCAAGCGAGCATTTGCGAACAATTGTGATAGCCGATAACTGTACGGATAATACCGCATCCCTCTCCCGCGAGCGAGGTGCGACTGTATTTGAGCGCTTCAACCAAGAAAAAGTTGGCAAGGGTTATGCGCTTGATTTTGCAATAGACAAGCTGCGGGAGAGGGGCGAGTGGGATGGCATCGACGGTGTAATTGTCCTTGATGCCGACAATCTCCTCACCCCAAACTACGTAACCGAAATGAACAAAACCTTTTCCGACGGCTACGAAGCATTCACAAGCTACCGAAACTCCAAAAACTACGGTGATAACTGGATAAGCGCGGGATATGGACTTTGGTATATCCGCGAGTCCAAATTTCTCCACTACGCACGAATGCTCCTTCGCTCGTCCTGCGCGATTTCGGGCACGGGATTTTTGGTTAGCCGTTCCTTGCTCGACCGCTTCAACGGTTGGAAATTTTACCTTCTCACCGAGGATATCGAATTTTCCACCTTCTCCGTTATAAACGGAGTGAAAATCGGTTGCTGCATAAATGCCGAGCTGTACGACGAGCAACCCGTAACCTTCCGGCAATCCTATAAGCAGCGCCTGAGATGGTCAAAGGGATTCTTTCAGGTCTGGGAAAAGCACGGCAAGGAGCTTGTAAAAGGGATTTTTAAACACCGCAAATTCGCATTTTTCGATATGACTATGAACATTATGCCCGCCTTCATTCTCACCGTAGTCCTATTGTTTACCAGTATCACATCCCTGCTCTTCGGCATTTTCGGTTGGGGTGATCCCTCTCCCGTTATCGAGAGCCTGCTCGGGTATATCGGCTTCACCTATTCAGTGATGTTTTTGATGGGACTTGTTACCCTTGTTAGCGAGTGGAATAAAATCCACACCACCGCAGGACGAAAAATAGGATTTTTGTTCCTCTTCCCCATCTTTATGTACACCTATATTCCTATTTCCGTAATTGCCCTATTTAAGCCTGTTAAATGGGAGCAGATCCACCACACGAGAGCTAAAAGCATTGAAGACGTGACAAAGAAAAAATGAAAATTAGTTTGGTTTGAAATTAGGGGGATTTTGAAAAATCCCCCTATAACCCCAAAACTTTTAAAGCATTTTATTACTAAATTCCGCGCAAATTGTTTCGCAAGCGAAACATAACGATTTTCTTTGCATTTTAACAGGCGCAAAGAAAATCTGCAATTTGCTAATATTCATAATAGCCGTTTTGCTTTGCTTATGTCTATAGTAAAACAAAGTAAATTTTAGAAAAGCAAAACAAGGTTTTGATTTTCGTAGTGCGAATAAAGAAATGCCCTTACGAAAATTAATTTTCGTAAGGGCATTTGTTTGTTCGTACCGATAAATTGCTCGAAATTTATCGAAAATTTACGCTAAATCTCCATAAACCTTTTAACACGTTTAGTTCGTGATATGAACTATATATTCACAGTTAACATTACTGCGACAATGGCGAAGCCGCGACAAAAAGTTTTTGCGCCACTTTTTTCAAAAAGTGGCAATCCCCAGCAATCTAACTTTCAAAAAAGAGGACTCCATTCAGAGTCCTCTCATTTTTATTTATTCAATTATTCCTCGTCGCTGTCATCATTAAGACGTTTTTCCATAAATTCCGCCTTAGAAACGAGAACCTGACGGGGCTTGTTGCCATCGGGCGCACTAACGTAACCGAGCGCTTCCATACGGTCGATAATCTTTGCCGCACGGCCGTAGCCGATTTCAAGACGTCTTTGGAGCAAGGATGTGGAGATCTTACCCATCTCAATAGCAACATCAAGCGCCTGCTTGAATTTGGGATCAACACCCTCTTCGCCACCTTCGCCATCATCATCAAATCCGCCAAAGCCTGCGCCAGCCTTACCCTTGGGATTGCCGCACTTAGCAGCTTCTTCCTCAAGGCGCTTGATGAAGGCATCATTGAAGGATACACCATCGTTATTTTCGTTAATAAACTCAACTATATTTTCAACCTCGCGGTCATCAATGAACGCACCCTGTACACGCATGGGCTTTGTTGAACCAATGGGAGCAAAGAGCATGTCGCCTCGACCGATAAGCTTGTCAGCACCCGCGGTGTCAAGAATGGTCTTAGAGTCAACTTGAGATGCAACTGTAAATGCAATTCTCGAAGGAATGTTAGCCTTAATAAGACCGGTTACAACGTCAACGGAGGGACGCTGAGTACCTACGATAAGGTGGATACCTGCAGCTCTCGCCTTCTGCGCGATACGGCAAATAGCGGTTTCAACATCATCAGCCGCGGTCATCATAAGGTCCGCAAGCTCGTCGATAATAATTACGATATAGGGGAGATATTCCTTTGAAGGATCGTTAGCCGTAAGCTCGTTGTAGCCGGAAATATTCTTTGCTCCAACGCTCTCGATAAGCTCGAATCTTCTCTCCATTTCGGCAACTGCGGAAGCGAGCGCGCCCGCCGCCTTCTTAGGATCGGTAACGATGGGTGCATAGAGATGAGGAATGGATCTATAGGGCTGGAACTCAACCTTCTTGGGGTCGATAAGAATGAGCTTTACATCACGAGGACTCGCCTTGTAGAGAATACTCATAATGATACAGTTGATACATACCGATTTACCGGAACCAGTAGTACCCGCAATAAGCATATGGGGCATC
>JAZRHW010000098.1:0-2106 GCA_045644965.1 Eubacteriales bacterium | reverse complement strand
AGAACCAAGCACCTCTTTATGCGCCTTAATAAGCTCTCGTTCATGATTGCCAAAAATCTTATAAACGAGTTCAAGTACAGCGATTTTTATCCCTCATTCTTTGAACTTAAAGTGGGCATGGGCGAGGACGGCATCAAAGCTTTGGAATTTGAGCTGAATGACGGCAGCATAGTTATGCTCCGAGGAATTGCCGACCGAGTTGATACATACAAAAAAGACGGCAACGTATATATCCGCGTAGTCGACTATAAAACAGGTAGCAAAGAATTCTCGTTTGAGGATCTCAAAGAAGGACTCAACACCCAGCTTCTTATATATCTCTTCTCTCTTTGCAAAGCACAGAGCGAGGACAAAAAGCTCGAGCTTGGTTGCGAAGAGGACGGACAAGTTCTTCCCGCAGGAATTCAGTATCTTTCATCAAATACACCCACGGTATCCGTAGACACATTTTGCGAGAGCGACAAGCTTGAATCTCTCGTTCAGAACGAGTTTGCCCGCAGCGGTCTACTCATTGATGATATCGAGGTGCTAAACGCAATCAACCACAATCTCGATCCTAAAATTATTTCTAAAATCAAAACCGACGATGACGGAAACGTAATCGGCAAGCAAATCGTTTCAAACGACGGCTTTGAAGAGCTTTATTCAATGCTATCCGAAACGATAGTTCGCGTTGCAGAGAGTATGCGTGATGGAAAGGCAAATGCCATTCCTTTGCGACACGGGGATAAAGCGCCCTGCCGTTACTGCAAAATGAAATCCATTTGCCGAGCATCCGTAACTCGTTCAAATAAGTAAGGGGGTAAAAATGAGCAAAAATTGGACAGACAATCAAAAAGAAGCCATAGAAGCTCGTGGCAAAACTCTCCTTATTAGTGCGGCGGCAGGTTCGGGTAAGACCGCAACTCTCACCGAAAGAATCATAAGAAAGATTACTGATGAGAGCGCTCCCGCAAGCATAGACAAAATGCTTATAGTAACCTTTACTCGAATGTCCGCAGCAGACCTCAAGCGAAAGCTCTCAAATGCGATTTCCGACGAGCTTACAAAAAATCCGACAAGTCAGTACCTTTCAAAGCAGCTTGTGTTGCTTGAAAGCGCGCGCATTTGTACCATTGACGCATTTTATCTTGATATAGTTCGTTCAAACTTCCAACGTCTTTCCCTTCCTTCCGATTTTAGACTTGCGGACGAGGGTGAGATGGCACTTCTTCGAAAAGAAGTAATGGATGCCGTAATCGAAAAGCACTACGATAAAAATGCAAATGAGGACGACGGATTCCTTGCTTTCGTGGAAAATTTCACATCAGCCAAGCAAAGCGATACCTTATCAGATATATTCCTTGCTCTCGAAAACAAGCTTTGCTCAAAGACCCAGGGTACAAGTATTATACTCATTCTTGCCAACAAGCTTAAAGCCGAAGCCAAGCTCGACTTTTTCATGAGCAGCCAAGGCGAAATCATAAATACCTATCTTTTAAATGCCGCAAAGAGTTATCACTCCGCGCTCTCATATTGTTGTGATATTGCGGCGCGCGACGAAAAGGTCGCCAAAGCATATCTTCCGGCTTTTTCATACGAAAAGCAATTTTTGGCTGAGCTCATTGAAATATTGAAGAAAAACAACTATTCTCTCGCAAGAGAAAAAGTGCTTTCTTTTAACAAGCAAAAACTCGGCTCACTCAAAAAGGAATATCAAACCGAGGAGGTCCTCTCTTGCAAAGCAATACGCGACGAAGAGGCCAAATTCATAAAGTCCGCCGCGGAGAGATTTTTCTCTTTTGATGAAAAAGAGCTCGCAAAAACAATGATGCAAACGAGCGAAATTCTACTCTCACTTTACAATGTTTTGAGCGAATTTCAAGATGCAGTTCTCGCTGAAAAAACCAAGCGACGCGCATTCGATTTTGATGATATAAGACGATTTGCATATCACTTACTGACAAATTCTGATGGCTCGCCCAGTGATATTGCCCTTTCCTACAAGGAGCAATTTGACGAGATCTATATTGACGAATATCAAGACGTTGACTTTATGCAAGACCTGATATTCCGCTTGATTTCTAAAGAAAATAACCGTTTCATGGTTGGCGATATCAAGCAAAG
>JAZRHW010000097.1:0-7018 GCA_045644965.1 Eubacteriales bacterium | reverse complement strand
CTCCGAGTACGGTTGTGAGGCTCTTAACTGGCATACAAGCAATCCCAAGCAGGGTGACTACACCGAGGAATACCAGGCATACTACCACGAAGAACTCATTAAGCAGCTCTTCACAAGAAAGTATATGTGGGCTACTCACGTTTGGAATATGTATGACTTCGGCGCTGATGCAAGAGCTGAGGGCGGCGAAAACGGTCAGAACCACAAGGGTCTTATGACTATGGATAGAAAGTATAAGAAGGACTCCTTCTATGCTTACAAGGCATGGCTCCGTTCTCCCGAGGAAGCACCCTTCGTTCACCTTTGCGGTAAGAGATACGTTGACAGAGTTGAGGACGTTACAAAGGTAACAGTTTACTCCAACCTTCCCGAGGTTGAACTCTTCGTTAACGGTGAGTCCATTGGTAAGAAGAGCGCTCCCGACCACTTCTTCTACTTCGACGTTAAGAACGAGGGTGAAACAACCATCGTTGCAAAAGCAGGCGAATTTACCGACGAGGGCAAGATCCGCAAGGTTGAAGAGATGAACATGGATTACGTTCTCGTAGAAAAGGGCGCAATTCTTAACTGGTTCGATATCGACGCTCCCGAAGGACGTTTCTCTCTTAACGATACTCTTGGTGAAATCATGAACACACTTGGAGGTAAGCTCTGGTTTGCAAAGCTCGCACTCACTCTTAAAAAGAAGATGGATGCAGGCAAGAAGGGCGAAAAGAAGGGCGGCGGATTTGAAGTTGATATGTCCACAGGCAGCGGCCTTATGCAGATGATGGCAGGCTTTACAGTTCTTCGCCTTACATCCATGATGGGTATGGCTAACGTTTCCTTTACTAAGGAAGAGCTTCTTGACATGAACAAGCAGCTTAATAAGATCAGAAAGCCCAAGAACAAGAAATAATTTAAAAACAACATAAAAAAATGGAAGCGAATTTCGCTTCCATTTTTGTTATTCAAAATAATTCCAAGGCAAAGCATCCATATCGGGAGCTTTTTCAAATTCATATTTCTTGCCCTTGTAAGCAAAGGCAATTTTATTTGCCCAAAGCGCAAAGTGGGGCGCTTTTTCGCGAGAGCCGTACTTGCCATCACCGAAAACACTCATTCCGCGTGAAGAAAATTGTGCGCGGATCTGATGGAATCTACCCGTATTGAGCTTTATCCCAACTAGAGAAAATGTTTTGGTATTGATTTCTACCGAATTTATGACTTCATAATCCAGTGATGCCAGTTTTGCACCCTTGCGCTCACTTTTGACAACAAATGATTTCTTTTGAGCACTATCCTTGTAAAGATAGTCGGTCATATTGCCGCACTTTTGACTCGGAACACCTGACACAACGGCCAAGTAGTGCTTTTCAAAGCCATCTTTTTCCGCAATAAGACGGGAAAGCTCCGCTGCGCTTTTTTGATTTCTTGCATAGATCATAACTCCGCCCGTGGCTCTATCGAGTCGGTGAAGAACGAATATATCTTCATTTTCACCCTGTGCTTTCAAATATTGTTTTAAAAGCGAGGTCATATCATCATCCCCCGATGTGTCGGGCTGTGATGGTAGGCCTTGCGGTTTCACACAAGCCAAGAAATCCTTATTTAGAAATAATACATCCATTATTTGCTGTAAACTGCGGGGTCGAGGACGTAGATTTCCTTTTCGTTTCTATAAATTTCGTCGTAATCAAGACCGTATCCAACTACAAATTCATCAGGAATTGTAAAGCAGCAGTAATCGGGGGAAAGGTCCACCTTTCGACGAGAGGGTTTATCAAGGAGTGTGCAAATCTTGATTGAAGCGGGCTGACGGGAAGAGAGCAATCTCTTGAGATAGGAGAGTGTGTTTCCGCTGTCAATAATGTCCTCTACGATAATAACGTGCTTGCCGTTTATCGTCTTATCAAGGTCCTTGAGCATCTTAACCTCGCCCGAACTGGTAGTGCCGGCACCGTAGCTGGAAATGGACATAAAGTCCATAGTGAGAGGGAGATTCACCTCACGAGTGAGGTCGGAATAAAAGTGAATACTACCCTTAAGGATGCACACAAAAAGAACACTTTCACCATTATAATCCTCGGTGATTTGTGCTGCAACCTCTTTTATTTTCTCTGCAATCTCCTCACGGGAGATAAGAATTCTTGCAAAATCTTTTTTCATAATTTCCTCCAAAAGAAAAAATACGAATTTAGTATAACATAAAATAATTTTATTTTCAATATTATTGTAAAAAATGTCGAAAAAAATTTAACAATTGTTGAGTAAAATGATTTATTAATTGTATTGACTTTTTGATTTGCTCATGTTAAAATAAAATGAATAATTTTGGATATTTGCAAAGGAAAATCAATGAAAATAGGATTTGTTTCACTCGGTTGCCCCAAGAATCAGCTTGATGCTGAGGTTATGCTTCACGAGCTCGTAGTAGCGGGTTATGAGATAACTGCGGACGAAACCGAGGCAGACGTTGTTATTATAAATACTTGCGGATTTATCGAGTCCGCTAAAAAAGAAGCGATTGACAACATTCTTGATATTGCTTGGCTCAAGCAAAATCGCGACTTGAAGGGACTCGTTGTTACAGGTTGCCTTGCGGAGAGATATCGCAATGATATTCTTGACGAATTTCCCGAGGTTGATGCAGTGCTTGGTGTTGGAAGCATTCACAATATTGTAGAAGCGGTTGGCAAGGTGTTGGGCGGTGAGAAATATACCTCTTTCGAGGACAAAAACTGTGTTCGCCTTGGCGGTCATAGAGTTCTTACCACACCCGAATATGCGGCATATATCAAGATTGCCGAGGGTTGCGACAACCGTTGCACCTACTGTGCAATTCCGTCCATTCGCGGACGTTTCCGTTCTCGTCCCATGGAAGATATTATTTCCGAGGCGAAAGATCTTGAAAAGCTTGGCTGCAAGGAGCTTACACTCGTGGCTCAGGATACAACTCGCTATGGTCAGGACCTCTATGGCGATTATAAGCTCGCGGAGCTTCTTCATAAACTCAGTGAGGAAACAACTATACCGTGGTTTAGAATTCTCTATTGCTATCCCGACAAGATTACTGATGAGCTTGTTGCCGAGATGCGCGATAACGATAGAGTTTGCAAATACATAGATCTTCCCATGCAGCATATTTCCGACGGTGTTCTCAAAAAGATGAACCGTCACGGCGGCAGCAAGGTTATTCGCGAAGCGGTTGAAAAATTGCGTCGTGAAATTCCGGATGTTGTTATCAGAACAACATTTATCGTAGGATTCCCCGGAGAGGGTGATGAGGACTTCACCGATCTTTGCGAATTTGTGAATGAAATGAGATTTGAGCACGTTGGTGTGTTCACTTATTCAAGAGAAGAGGGAACTCCCGCGCACAAGATGGAACAAATTGACGAGCAAATCAAGCTTGATCGATACGACATTATTATGAGAGATCAGCTCGTTATCAATGAAGAATACAACGAAAAGAAGCTCGGCACTACGGTTTTGGTGCTTTGCGAGGGCTATGATGCAATTAGCGAAGCATATTACGGTAGAAGCTATGCTGACGCGCCCGATATTGACGGAAAGATTTATTTTGTTGGAAATAAGGGAATTGCCCCCGGTACATTCGTTGACGTTGAAATTAAAGAGGTTGTAGAATATGATCTCTTTGGCGTGGCCGTTAACGTACATTAAGATATAGAAAGGAATTTGCTATGAATTTACCAAATAAGCTTACAGTTTTGCGTTTATGCCTTGTTCCCGTAATTATTGCAGTATTACTTTGTCCCGTAAATATTTATACAAATATTATTGGTGCGGTTATCTTTCTTGCAACAGCTATCACCGATATGCTTGATGGCAAAATAGCAAGAAAGCACGGTTTAATTACGGATTTCGGAAAATTCCTTGATCCCCTCGCTGATAAATTTATGGTAATATCCGCTATGATGTGCATCATGTACCGTTCACACAGCGAGACAATCATATTTAACGTTTTCATGGTGCTTGTTATGGTAACCGTGTTCCGTGAGCTCGCGGTGGCATCTATTCGTCTTATTGCGGCAAAGAATGCAAATATCGTAGTTGCGGCAAATATGCTCGGCAAGATTAAGACAGTTTCTCAGATCGTTTGCGTAATGGCTGCACTTCTTGAGCCCGTGCTTGCAAATATCAATTTGCTCTTCTTCCTCGGATACTATCCCATAACACTCATTTCCGCGCTCCTCACTCTCGTTATGACTGTGTGGTCGGGAATCGTGTACATAAAAACTTATTGGAAATATCTCGATAAGAATATGTAGTATAACAAACCGCCTCAAACGAGGCGGTTTTTTTGTATACAAATGTTGATTTATAGGGGAGTTAGTTTATTACGGAATTGCCACTTTTTGAAAAAAGTGGCGCAAAAACTTTAAAACAGCTTCGCAGTTGTAGCAGTTTAGTGCAGTGGTTAACCGACTTAACCCGCGCAAATTACGCATTGGAATTCTCCAACTCCCAATGCGATCATTTTTCGACTTTGTCGAAAAATATGTAATTTGCTACTTTATCTATAGACACAAGCAAAGCAAGATGGCTGAGTTTAGTATTAGCAAATTATAGATTTTCTTTGCGCCTGTTAAAATGCAAAGAAAATCGTTATGTGTTGTGCAACAACACAATTTGCGCGAAATCTAATTACGAAGTGCGCCAAAAAGTTTTGGGGTTATAGGGGGATTTTTCAAAATCCCCCTAAATCCCAAGCAATCTAACTGTTCGTTAAGCCCCAAATCACAAGCTTGCTATGACTATACCCACAAGTCCGAAAAAGAGGGATACGGTAACGAGGGCGAGTGTGGCACACTCCTTTGAAAAACCCCAGCGCAAGAGGCGGTGATGAAAGTGTCCCTTATCCGCGCGGAAGGGATTTTTACCCTTTAAGATACGGCGAATTATGCTCAAATTTGTGTCATATGTCGGCACGCGGAAAACGAGCAGGATTGCGAGAAGGCATATGATATTATTGCTCTCAAAAACGAGACGTGAGGATAGTGCGGCAAGTGTGAATCCAAGGAAGAGCGCACCGCAGTCCCCCATAAAGATTTTTGCGCGTGGAAAGTTGCGGGGCAAGAATCCGAGTGTTGCGCCAAGGAGCAACAGCGAGCACAAAAGCACCTCAAAATTGCCGAAAACAAGCGATATTACCGCAAGACACAGTGATTCCGAGGCGCAAATTCCGCCCGCAAGTCCGTTGAGCCCGTCGGTGAGGTTGATTGCGTTGGACAAAAACATTATCCACGCGAATGTAAATAAACTCTCAACCAAGGTCTTGTCTCCCGACGTGAATATAAATACCGCTGCTGCGCCAAATTGTCCCGCGAGTTTTTTAAATGGCGATAGGGATACTGTATCGTCCAAAAATCCCACCAAAAATATTGTTGCCCCTCCGAGCAGAAGGGATATTTTAAGCTCGTAATTTACATGAGAAAGTGCCAAAAGTACCGAAAATGCCACAAAAAACGCCAATCCGCCACCACGGGCTATGGGGAATGAATGCATCTTTCTTGCATTGGGCACGTCTATTGCACCAATCCTGTAGGAGAGGGCAAGAGATGGAAAATAAAGTGTGTATGAGAAGAGAAATGCCGTAATAATCAGTAAAAGGTATATCAAAACAGTAAAAAACAACTCCTTTAGTTTATGTACTAAAGGAGTTTTTATGTATTATTCAATTAGATTTGCACGAATCCGAGCTTTCTCTTAACCTTGGAGAGAGTCTTTCTTGCGTAGTAGGAAGCCTCATCCGCGCCCTTCTTCATTTGCGCCTCAAGGAATGCCTTGTCGGAAATAATCTCGTTATATCTCTGCTGAACGGGTGCAAGTGCATCAGCGCAAGCCACACCAACCGCGAGCTTAAATGTACCGTAACCCTGGCCTTCAAATTCACGCTCAATCTCCTCGATAGTTTTACCTGTGAAGCAGGAGTAGATTGTCATAAGGTTGTTGATACCGTCCTTACCCTCGGCATAGCGAATGCAGGTGTCGGAGTCGGTAACGGCACGCTTAAACTTCCTGATTATTGTATCCCTATCGTCGAGGATATATACCACTGCATTGGTATTTTCATCGGATTTGCTCATCTTTTTTGTGGGATCGGCGAGAGAATTGATCTTTGCGCCCGATTTTGCGAGCATGGGAGTGGGAATTGTAAATGTATCGGGATAGAGCTGATTGAATCTTGTTGCTATATCACGAGCAAGCTCAAGATGCTGCTTTTGGTCGATACCAACGGGAACAACGTCCGTTTGGTAAAGAAGAATATCGGCAGCCATAAGTGCGGGATATGTGAAAAGACCTGCATTGATATTATCCGCGTGACGAGCACTCTTGTCCTTGAACTGAGTCATGCGAGAAAGCTCACCAAAGCCTGTAAAGCAGTTGAGAATCCAAGCAAGGTCAGTGTGTGCGGGAACGTGGCTCTGAACGTAGAGAGTATTCTTCTCGGGGTCAAGTCCGCAAGCCATATAGAGAGCAAGTGTTTCATAAGTTCTTCTTCTAAGCTCTGCGGGAACCTGGCGAACCGTGATCGCGTGGTTATCAACTACACAGTAGAAGCACTTATAATCCTCGGAGTAACGTGAGAAATTTTGAATTGCTCCGAGATAGTTTCCTATAGTAAGATTTCCGGAAGGCTGAACACCGGAAAAACAAATTTTTTCGTTATTTATCATATTATCCTCCAAATATAGAGTTGTTATTAGTCTATTTAATCTATTCTAACACAAAAGTAACAAATTATCAATAGATATTGTTGAAAAATACATATTTTTCTAAATTTATTTTAAGCGATTTTCGACTTATAATTCGATTTTGCCGTGACCGATGCGTTGAAAATAACCGTCATATTTATAGAGCTTGTGCCATACCGTGTCAAAAAAAAACGGAAAAATACGACGGTAATCTTGCGAAAACCGTCGTATTTTGAAAAATTATCAGCCGAAGTTGAGTGTATTAACGACCTTGCTGCCGTCCTCAAGTACAACTGCGAGAACGCAACCTCTCCAGTACG
>JAZRHW010000096.1:0-2673 GCA_045644965.1 Eubacteriales bacterium | reverse complement strand
GACAAATGAGTTTTTTTGTGGTAGAATAGATAACGTTGGTGTGAACGGTGGTATAAAAGGACATTTTTATATCGTGGCTGGCGGAACAATTTAATATTTGCGGGTGTCTTTGTGCCGTTGGCACAAGTAAAGAACGCAAGCGTTCTTTAGGCATCGCCACACCTCGCTCATTTCATTTGCGGGTGTGGCGGAATTGGCAGACGCGCAAGATTTAGGATCTTGTGTTAATTCGTGCAGGTTCAAGTCCTGTTACCCGTACCAATAGAAAAGGGGGCGAACGCCCCCTTTTCTATTGGTACGGGTAACAGACTCGCAGAATCGCACCGCATTTTGGTTTTCGCTTGCGAAATGCGCTCGTCGAGAGCGCAACAAAATGCCAAAGCGCCGAAGTGGCTATGCCCTTTTTACTGAACGTCAGCGGCGCTTGTGCAGAGTGAGAGGACTGTTACCCGCACAAAAAAGTCCCCAATTTCTATTGCTTTTTACCAAAAGACGTGATATAATGAGTTATATGATAATGAATGGGAGATATATATGGAATTTTTAGATTTGGATTTTATCCCTAAAAAGTTGCCAATTCAATATAAACTTTGCAAAAAAGAAATCGCTACCAACGATTTGATTGTCTTATTTGGCAAATATCCTACAAAAGTAACTTTGTCGAAAACAATATTGGGAAAGATAGATATAACCTTTGAATTTGAAAATTTTGAAGCTTTAGAGGAAATAAATAATCTACTTTTTCAAAAATACGGTGAGCCACAATATATTCAATCCGAAAGCACTTATATTTGGAAATTGGGAAAAATATTCATATCCCATGGTGAAGAAGAAATTTATTACCAAAATAGTGTTCATTTTCTCAATATTTCTTTTGCAAAGCCTTTTAGAGGAATAGACTATTCCTACTACAACGAGTACAATCTTTTTATGAAAAGATGTATATCTGTTTGGAATTTGCAAAAATACACCGGTTTTATAGACTTTTCCGGAAGAATTCACTATTTTTATCAAACAAAAAATTTTCGCTACATTTTTTCTTTTGATAAACACAAAATAAAAATGGAAGCCCATGAAATCAACAAAACAGATAAACCCATAAAAGAATTAGTGCATTGGAAGCAAAAAAATAGATTCAAAGAATTATCTGAGTTGGATGTGATTATCAATTCTTTCTTATTATACTTAGAAGAATATGACTTGGATTTACATCAAATACATTGAGATTAACCAAAAGAGAGCACCCGATAGGATGCTCTCTTTTTTAGTTCCCTTTTATCAAACAACAACGAACGAACAAGTGCCGGGGGCGAGCTCGATCTTGCCTCTGACGGGGGTGCCGTCGAGTGCGGGGAGCTGATTGTTCTCGCCAAGGGTGAGGGGCTTGCCGTTGAGGTACATCACCTTGGAGCGCAGATCTCCGTTGCCGCCAAGGGTATAGAGGGTTGCATCGCCTGCAAGCTCTACGGTGGTGGTATCGGTGAGCGAGTTGTTGATGAT
Source organism: Eubacteriales bacterium (assembly GCA_045644965.1). Classification (GTDB taxonomy): domain Bacteria; phylum Bacillota; class Clostridia; order Oscillospirales; family CAG-272; genus RGIG4608. The sequence continues at coordinate 1,173 of JAZRHW010000096.1, read as the reverse complement.
GAGGTAAGCGTAGCCATCCTTACCATCCTTGCGGGAGTGGCAGTAAACGTGTGCGCCCTCTTTTGCGGGGTTCTCGCAAGCATAAACGGTGTCGCCCATCAGCTTTGTCCAAAGCAGAACCGCGAAATAGTTGGGGCGAGGATCAAACGTGCCATGTTGCAAGAAGCCGTAATCGGAGGATGCGAGCGTGTTGTGGAAGATTACACCGTTTGTGATGTTGCAGAAGCTGCCAAGCTCATTGAGCGTGCGGAAAACATCAAGATACGTAGATGCCCAGGTGTCCCCTCCTCCACCGGCGTCACCGGATTCTGTAACCCACATTTCGGCATCTGGAACATACTTGTCTCTAACGGGAACGTTCATCATGCACATACCGGGAGCAACTGCAAGGTAAGCATCGGTGTGCGCCATTTCTGCCGGCCAGTGACCGGTGGGCATAACCGATGCCAAACGCTCGGAAATACCGTTATAGTAATGGTAGCTATATACGTCAAGATCAACCTTTGCGCCGTCGAGCAGATCCTTGGCGGTGCCAAGCTTCATCATGTTGCCCATACCTGCACCCATCTTGCTCATGGGGTTATCGGCGGCGACATCATTGTCTGCCATACCCGTGTTGCAAGGACCAACGATAAGGCACTCGGGGTAGTTCTCTCTTACCCACGCGTTAAAGATGTCGTGGTCGCGGATATAGTCGGGAAAATCGTATCCTACGGGCGCGCCCGAAACTTGGAGCATATTCGGCTCGTTCATAAACTCGACCGCATCAATGGTGGAACCGTGCTCGTAGGTGAGAGCGAACAGCTTTTTGGTTTGTGTCAGGTCAAGAGGAGCGTTATCCTTGTGGTCGCCTGCGCAGTTGCTGACAGAAACGATAAGCTTTGCACCAATCGCCTTGACAAAATCGAGGATATTGAGCCACTGCTCCTTGGTCAGCACACTTTGATAGCCCTCGGGAGCTTTGCCGCCCGTAGTACCGTCAAAATCGTAGTAGGTTTTGGTTGCCCAAGTACCCGAAACTCTTACCCAAACGGGACCAAGCTCGCGCGCGAGCGAGATGAGCTTTTCGCTCTTGGTATCAATGGGGGGATAGTATTGCATCAATCCCGCGAGAGCGGTGTGATTGGTAAAGCTTTCGAGCTTGGGGAATTCTTCGGTTCCTGCAATTTGTCC
>JAZRHW010000095.1:0-2344 GCA_045644965.1 Eubacteriales bacterium | reverse complement strand
AACGTACAAGAAAAAGGAATTTTATCCTCTTGAACCCAGAGTTGAGGATATTGACATAGAGGATATTGCACACGCACTCTCCCTTCTTTGCCGCGCTAACGGACATTTTAAGCATTTCTATTCAGTGGGACAACACTCCATCAATTGCGCCATGGAAGCAATTGCAAGAGGATACTCGGATAGAGTTGTTCTTGGTTGTCTTATTCACGATGCGAGTGAGGCATACCTTGCGGATATTACTCGTCCTGTCAAAAAGCATCTCCAAAAATATCTTGAAATTGAGGACAAGCTTCAAGGTCAAATTTTTGAAAAGTGGCTTCCCTCTCTTACAAGTGACGAGATTAAATTGATTTTTGAAATTGACGATGCGATTCTCTACTACGAATTTATCGATCTCTTCGGTGAGAAGATTTTTGATTATGTACCCACACTTAAATCCAAACCGAGATTTGAACAAATCGAGTTTTCACTTGTGGAAAAGGAGTTTTTGAGTTTGTTTAATGAACTCCGTACAAAATTGGCTTAAAAGGATATTAATTCATGAAGATAAATAGAAATTTTAATTGGTTTAGGCTCGACAACGCCGCCAAGATCTATCCTGCCTCGCACAACAGATATTGGAGTAATTTATTCCGACTATCTGCTACTCTCTACGAGGAAGTTGATCTTAGGATACTTGAAGAGGCTATCAAAAATACCATACCGCGCTTTCCAAGCATGGCTGCGCGTTTATCCGAGGGCGTGTTTTGGTATTATCTTCGCCCTGTGAGCGAGCCGCCTGCAATCATGGCGGAATATAGTTACCCTCTCGCATACATGACCAAAAAAGAGATGAAAACCTGCGCTTTTCGTGTAATTGTTTATCGCAACAGAATTGCACTTGAGCTATTTCATTCCCTAACCGACGGCACCGGAGGGTTGATTTTCCTTAAATCTCTCGTTGCTGAATATCTTGAATTAAAACACAAAATAGAAATTCCCTGCACTCACGGTATTCTCTCACGAAAAGAGCAACCCAGACACTATGAGACTGAGGACTCTTTTCTCAAAAATGCCGCGCCCATTAAGGAAACGCGCAAGGATACGGATGCTTGGAAGATTGACGGAACTCCCGAAGAGGACGGTTTCTTAAATATCACTAATTTCCAAATGTCGTCCGAGTTAATTCATGACATGGCTCGCGAGAAGAAGGTATCGGTCAACACCTTTCTTACTGCAGTTTTAATGAAGGCAATTTTGAATTTGCAATTTGATCTTATTCAAAATCCTAAAAAATATAAACCCGTTAAGGTTTTGATTCCTATTAATTTGCGTCCTATTTTTTCAAGCAGGACACTACGTAATTTTGCCCTTTACACAATACCCGAGATTGATCCGCGACTTGGTGATTATTCTCTCGACGAGATTATAAATATTGTTCATCACAAAGTTGGCACTTACGCTACCAAGAAGAATATGTCCAAGATGATCGAGACTAATGTTGCTGACGAGAGAACTTGGGTTCTTAGAATTATCCCCCTCTTTATCAAGAACTTTGTAATGAAGATGGTGTTTAATTCCGTTGGTGAAAAGAAATCTTGTTTGAGCTTTTCAAATCTCGGTGAGGTTCGTGTGCCTGACGAAATGAAACAATATATTGATAGAATTGACTTTATTTTAGGCCCACAAGCTCAAGCACCCTATAATTGCAGTGCTTACAGCTATCGCGGTATTCTCAATATTACGTTTTCTCGCGATATCAAAGAGGCTAGGCTTGAGAACTATTTCTTCCGTGAGCTTCAACGCATTGGAGTTGAAGTTACGGTACAATCAAATCAAAGACAGGAGGTAGAAATTGATGTATTGCGCTAACTGCGGTGTTAAGCTTGCTGACACCGAGAAGAAATGCCCTCTTTGCGGTACGGAGGCATATCACCCCGACATTATACGTCCCGAAGTTAATCCTCTATACCCTCAGGATTTTATTCCCAAAAGAGAAATTAGCAAAACTACTATCCATATAATTTTGTTGACTTTATTTATTACACCTATATTGGTTACACTTTACTGCGACCTATATATTAATAAAGCGGTCACATGGTCCGCATATGTAATGTTTGCAATAGCTTTGATTTACATAATCTTCGTTTTGCCGTTTTGGTTTAAACGTCCAACTCCTGCGGTCTTTATACCTCTCGATTTCTTTTCAATAATTCTTTTATTACACTACGTTAATTATACTACGTCGGGTGATTGGTTCCTGACCTTCGCCTTCCCCGTTGTTACATATCTTGGCCTGATAGTTACTGCTACTACGGTACTACTTTACTATCTCAAAAAAGGTTATCTCTATGTTATTGGGGGA
>JAZRHW010000094.1:0-2241 GCA_045644965.1 Eubacteriales bacterium | reverse complement strand
CAAAATATTGACAAATTGTTAATAATTTGCTATAATTTTATCAGTAAGATAATTCTTACAACTAAATATTAAGGAGAAAAATCATGAAAAGAACAATCAAACTCGTAGCAGTAGTTATGGTGGTAGCTATGCTCGCACTCGCACTCGTTTCTTGTGCTAAGACACTCAGCGGAACATACGAAGCAGATGTTATGGGAACAAAGATTTCCTACACATTCGAAAAGGATACTTTCGTTAAGAAAACAACTACTAATGTTTTTGGTGCTGACATAACAACAACAGAAGAAGGCACATACGAAATCAAAGAAGATCCTAACAATGCTGATAAGTTGGTTATCGTTCTTACAACAACCAAGGACGATACAACAGTTTCTAAGGAATATTCCTTCTCCGAGGGTCAGCTCGACGGAAGCAAATTCATCGTTATTGATGGCAGAAACTACACACTCGTAAAATAATTAATATCAAAAGAAACCGAGAGCAAAATGGTCTCGGGTTTTCTTTATATAAGCGAAATATTATAAGGTGTCACCTGGTAAACGTAGTAGTTGAGCCAGTTGGAGTAAATGAGAGATGTGGTGGAATACCAGTTGGGATTTATCTCCGTCATGGTTTCATCTACAAAGTAGTTTTTAGGCGGCTCGATGGGAAGTCCCTTTGTCACGTCGCGAAGATACTCGGTTTTAAGTGTTTCCTTGCTGTACTCAAGATGTCCCATAAAGTAAATTTGACGTCCGTCGCGCGAGCGAAGAATGGAGGCACCGACCTCGTCGCTTCTTGCAAGAGTTACGAGATCGTCAATTCCCTCAATTTGAAGCTCGCTTATCTCGGTATGACGCGAGTGAGGAATATTGATATATTTATCAGTTCCCTTCAGTAACGGATCATAGCGCATAACCTTTTCGTGCGGGAAGATACCGAATACCTTTTTAGGAAGCTCACTCTTCTGAAGTCCATAGTAATAATGCAAAGCCGCCTGAGCGCCCCAGCAAATAAAGATTGTGCTTTGCACGTTTGTGCGAGCAAAATCCATAATCTCAGTAAGCTCTTCCCAATATTTAACCTCTTCAAACGGAATGGTCTCCACGGGCGCTCCCGTGATTATCATACCGTCAAAGCGCTTATCCTTGATTTCATCAAAGGTCTTATAAAATCGCTCGAGATGATTTTCGGGCGCGTGAGTGCCTATATAGGACTGCGTTCCGAGGAGCGTTACTCTGATTTGAAGCGGTGAGTTGGAGAGCATACGGATGAGCTGCGTCTCGGTTTCAACCTTTGTGGGCATGAGATTGAGAATTGCAATCTCAATCGGACGGATATCCTGACGCTGCGCGCGTTGCTCGTTCATCACGAAAATATTTTCACTTTTTAGGGTTGAATACGCAGGCATATCCTGCGGAATTATAATTGGCATTTTATTTCTTCCTTAAAAATTAAATTTGAGAGAGCGCGCCCTCAAGGTCGGCAATAATGTCGTCAATGTTTTCAATACCAACGGAAAGTCGAATAAGATTATCCCCAATTCCGATTGCATCAAGGTCTGCTGCCGAGAGCTGACGGTGAGTTGTAGAAGCAGGATGAAGCACGCAAGAGCGCACGTCAGCAACGTGTGTAACTATCGCAATCATCTTGAGCCCTTCCATAACTACGGTAGCAGCCTCAGCTCCTCCGCGAACACCAAAGCTGAGCATACCGCCCTGTCCGTTTGGCATATATTTTTTAGCAAGAGCATGATATTTGTTGCTCTCAAGTGAGCCGTATTTAACCCACTCAATTTTTTCGTGGTTAGCGAGGTATCCAGCCACACGCGCAGCATTGTATGAATGTCTTTCCATACGGAGTGCGAGAGTTTCCATACCGAGATTTGTGAGGAAAGCATTTTCAGGGCTCATAATAGCACCGAGGTCGCGCATCATTTGTACGCGGCACTTTGTGCCAAATGCCTTTCCACCAAGAGTTGAATAAACAAGTCCGTGATAGCTTTCGTCGGGAGTGTTGAATTCGGGATATCTACAGCTTGCGGCAAAATCAAAATTACCGCCATCAACCACCGCACCGCCAAGAGCTACTGCGTGTCCGTCAAGATATTTTGAGCTGGAATATACAACTACATTAGCGCCAAAATCAAGGGGCTTGCAAAGTACGGGTGTAACGAGTGTGTTGTCCACCATAAAGAGCACTCCGTACTTTTTAGCAACACCTGCTATCTTGTCAAAATCAAGCACCACGATTGTGGGATTT
>JAZRHW010000093.1:0-2525 GCA_045644965.1 Eubacteriales bacterium | reverse complement strand
AACATAAAAAAGGAATTTATTGAGGAGATTCCTCACAAAACCTGTTGCCGTCGCGCGTTTGCCCACGGTATCCTTTTTGATGCCCATACCGAGGGGGAGAGGATTTACATAGACACCCCCGACGAGCAGCATGCGGACTTTTACCGCAACATTTTTGAGCGTCAATTTTCCAAGGAAATCACAATAAATCTCCTAAAAAAAGCAGGCACTACCTACTATAGAGTGGAGTTTAGTTTTCCTGCTTTGGCTAAAAGAATTGCCTCGTTAGATAAGGATGGCGCATTGCTCAAGGATTATATGGAATTCAAGTGCAATATGTGTCGAATGAACTTTTTACGCGGAATTTTTCTCGCTCGCGGCACACTGACCTTTGCACCGGGAAACAACCATCTTGAATACCGTATTCAACACCCGGGTAGAGCAAAAATCTACGCAGGTTTTCTTGCTGCGTGCGGTGTTGAGCCAAAGATTATAAATCGCAAAAATGCAGTTGGGCTTTATTATAAAAAAGCCGATAGAATTGAGGATATTCTCAATCTTTTGCAGGCGAATAATGCCTTTTTCGAGGTAATGAACCGCCGTATCGAGCGCGATATTATCGTGCAGGAAAACCGCGCGGTTAACTGTGAGTCGGTTAATATTATGAAGTCCGTTGCAACCGCGCAAAAGCAGCTTCGAGCTATTGAAATTATTGAAAAGGCGGGACTTCTTGAAAAGATAGGAAGCGAGCTTACCGAGAGCGCAAAGCTCCGACTTGAAAACCATTCGGCATCCCTTTCCGAACTTGCCGCAATGCACGAGCCGCCCATCACAAAATCCACGCTAAATAACCGCTTCGCCAAAATCATGAAAATGGCGGAGAATATTTCTAGTAGAAAAAACTAATGTCATTGTCCGCTTTTTCTTTGTCAAAACAGGCACAAAGAAAAAGCTTGGCAAAAAGAAATGCCGTAACGCGCTCAAACCGCGCGGCTCTGCTACGCGCAGGGCGACCGCTTTTGAAAAAGCGGTGCAAAACAACCACTTGGTATGGCTAACTTTATGAAAGGAGAACGCTATGAGTGAATTTGTGCATTTGCATTTACACAGTGAATACAGCTTGCTTGACGGCGCATGCCGTGTGCGCGATATACCGAAGCGCGCCAAGGAATGCGGTCATACCGCGGTGGCACTGACTGACCACGGCGTTCTTTTTGGCGTGCCCGCATTTTTGTCCGCGTGCAAAAAAGAGGGAATAAAGGGCATAGTTGGTTGCGAGGTTTATGTTGCGCCTCGTTCAAGATTTGACAAAAACAGCGGAAATGGACAACCCTATCACCTGGTTCTTCTTTGCAAAAATGAGGTGGGTTACAAAAACCTTTTAGAGCTCGTTTCCGCATCATACACCGAGGGCTTTTATTCAAAGCCAAGAGTGGATTTAGAGCTTCTTCGACGTTATAGCGAGGGACTTATTGCGCTTTCCGCGTGCCTTGCAGGACGTGTGTCAAGAATGCTCACCGCAGGCGACTACGATATGGCAAAACAAGCCGCGCTTGAATACGCGGACATCTTTGGAAAAGACAATTTTTATATTGAGATACAAAACCATGGCATAGAGGAGCAAAAGCAAATTTTGCCCGAGCTTGTTCGTCTTTCTGAGGAGTGTAATCTCCCCCTTGTAGCGACAAATGACTGCCACTATCTGCGCCGTCGCGACGCGACTACGCAGGCGATTTTGATGTGTATTCAAATGAACAAATGCATCACCGACGGACGTCCAATGGGCTTTGAGACGGACGAATTTTACTATAAAGATACCAATGAAATGAAGCTCCTTTTCGGCAAATACGAGGGAGCGATAGAGAATACCGTAAAAATTGCCGAGAGATGCAATTTTGAAATTGAGGATAAGGGCGTAATTTTGCCCAAATATCCCACTCCTCAGGGAATGAGCGCGTGCGAATATCTCCGTTCACTCGTCCTTCGAGGACTTGAAAATCGCGAGCAAAACAGCTCAATTTTATATCAAAATCATAGCAAAAAAGAATACCTTGATCGTATAGATTACGAGCTTTCCGTAATAGAGAGCATGGGCTATTGTGACTATTTCCTTATCGTTTGGGATTACGTTGCATTCGCTCGCTCTAAAAGTATTCCCGTAGGCCCCGGAAGAGGCACGGGAGCGGGAAGCCTTGTGGCATATCTTTTGCAAATTACCGATATCGACCCCATTGTTTTTGACCTTCTTTTTGAAAGATTTCTAAATCCCGAGCGTGTGTCGATGCCCGATATTGATATGGACTTTTGCTACAATCGTCGTGACGAGATAATTGAGTACGTTAAGGAAAAGTACGGCAGTGACCACGTTTCCCAAATTGCAACCTTTGGTACACTTGCGGCAAAGGCGGCAATACGCGACACGGGACGTGCCATGGGTATGAGTTATGCCGACGTTGATGCGGTCGCAACCAAGATACCGAGAATTCTCGGTATCACACTTGAGGATGCGCTTCTTGACCCCGATTTTAAGGCAAAATATGATGAAA
>JAZRHW010000092.1:0-8185 GCA_045644965.1 Eubacteriales bacterium | reverse complement strand
GTTAGCGTAGAGGTAGTAGTTGCCGTTAGCTGTAACGAAAAGGATCTCCTCGTAACCAGCAGGATCACCGTAGTAACCAACTGTAACCTTCTTTACGAGATTGTCTTTTTCTGTATCATAAGTAACCTTGCAAATAACCTTGTTCATTTGTTTAGTCTCCTTTACTATATTTTTTGCGTGTTCATTATATACCATTTTTTATCGTTTGTCAAAGGGTTTTGGTGCGATTTTCCCATTTGTACAAAAAGTATAAAAGATGGCAAAACTCATTGTGCAATATATACAAGGAGACGTGGACTATTTTTTCTCAAATAATTTGTATTTAAACTCAAACATTCGCTCTACTTGATATTCTATAACGTCATCGGGAGCAAGAGAGGTAACACCGCCAATTACGGGCGTTTGAGATATGGTGTTTTTGATCTCCATAATCTTTTCCAGCACGAAAGGCTTGCCTGGCATCTCGCTTTGGCGCACCTCAAAATACTCGCCCTTATCGATCATTTTCAACACCAGCGAGCAAGGAGTTTCAAGGAAATCCACTCTGATTTTAAACACCCTCTCGCCGTCCTCATTCACCGCAAAGCATCCCGTAGCGGCAATATAGAACGGTGTATTATGAACGTATATATTAGTGTATTTCGGCTCATCAAATCCCACCTCAAAGCGATATGCCTCGTCGCTCTGTGCATAGTTAATATAGAATTTTCTATCAACAATATGGAAGCTGATTGCCTCAAATCCCTGGGAGTAATTGTTCTCAATCACCTGCCAAACGAATGGCAAAAGTCCAATCGTCGCTGCTCTAACGTCGCGAGATACAAGCACCTTGCCGTCAAGAGCATAACATTCACTCGGCAAAAATCCAAGTTTATATTTCTTTATCTCATAGGGTGTTAGCGTAACAAAATTTCGGCTCACCGCTATCTTCTTGATAGTGTGCTCCAAATACTTTTTGTCCAAAAAGTTATTTGGAATCTTGCTTGGAAAATCCCTATCAAAATATCTTTGAACTATCTCAAAATAATTGCTTTGTTGAAACAACTCGTCATTACCCGCATTGTTAACGATAACGATATCATTCTTCTTAAAGCACCACACATTTTGACCGAGCATTCCGTTAAAGAGAAACTGATCCTCGCCCTTACTCGTCCACATTTGCAAGCCGTAATTAAATCCGTACGCGGATACATCCGTGTTCACGTGCTTTCTTGTGGCATTGTCAACATACTCCTTTGAAAGTATTCTTTGACCGTTCCAAGTGCCTCCGTTCAAAAGCAAAATTCCGAGCTTAGCAAAATCACAGGGGGAGATATACAATCCCCAGCCGCCAAATTCAATTCCTTCAGCGCTCTTCGCCCAATAATAATTTTTTATACCGAGCGGAGCGAATAATCTCTTTTCTAAATAATCGGAAAGTCCCTCTCCACTCACCTTTTTAACAATGCACGAAAGCACATATGTGTTAGTACTGTTATAGAAAAACTTCTTTCCCGGATCGTGAGCAAGCGGAGTGTCAAGATATGCCTTAAATAGCTCGCGCTCATTCATTGCACTGGTTTCCTCAAGAGCGGTCATGCCACTTTTCATAGTTAGAAGATCATAAACACTAATCTTTCTAGTTCTTAAACGTGTAATACTGCGAAATTCATCTTCAAAAATCTCCTCAAGAGTTGTTCCAAGGGTAAGCTTGCCTTTGTCAATGAGCATTCCTATGGCAATAGAAACCACACTCTTGCAAGCGGAGAAAGTCGCCTTCCAAATGCCACTCTTATGAGCTCCAAAATATGCTTCGGTTATTATTTTCCCATGGCGCGCTATTACAACATTGTGTAAATTCAGTGTCTTATCCGCATTCAATTCGGTTAAAAAGTCCGCAATATGACGCGAGGATATTCCTTCATTTTCAGGAATATCCTTCGGTATCTTTTCGTCCCGTGCTACAAATTCAAGACATGGCTTTCCCACGGTGGGGGACAATATCCCCTGCCTTGAGTTAGTAATGTCCAGCATGCGCGAGAGCATTGTTATTCTTTTAATTGGCATTAATAATCATCACCCTTCAAAAAACTTTACTATCTCCATAGCTGTTTCCTGGATGTCGGTTTCATTATCACTTTCTACAATAATGTCCGCATATTGCTCATAAAGAGGGGTGCGCGTGTTGTATATGTCGAGAAGGGTCTGCCCCTCATCACACACTACACCGCGACGCTTCAAGTTTTTAAGGCGCTTCTCAAGCGCTTCGTAGGGAACTTTAATATAAACAACCGTAGAGGTTTTTTTGAGATGCTCCATCGCTTCTTTTCCGAAAATTGCACTTCCCCCCGTGGAGATAACGGAATTATGCACGTTAAGATGAAGAAGAGTATCATTTTCAAGCTTGAGAAATTTCTCGTTGCCAATCTCCTCTATTATTTTGTAAAGGCGCTTTCCCTCTTTTCCTTGAATAACGAGGTCAGCATCAATAAACGTTTTGCAAAGAAGCTTTGCAACCACAACGCCAACAGTGCTCTTTCCCGCACCGGGCATTCCTATAAGGGTAATATTCTTCTCAAACATTTTCTTCCGTCTTTCTTCCCTTCTCGCAAAGATGTCTAATGGGACACTCTGCGCATTTAGGTGCTCTTGCAGAGCAGGTATCGCGTCCGAACTGAACTATTCTATGGCAAAGATCACTTTGCTCTCCGGGCTCCACAAGCTCCGACATAATAAGCTCAACCTTATGGGGATCTTTGAGCTTTTCGGGATACATTCCAAATCTACCACAAATGCGTATCATATGCGTGTCGGCTACAATTGCCGGCTTGTGAAAAATATCTCCGAGCAAGAGATTGGCAATCTTTCTTCCCACTCCGGGGAATTTAAGAAGCTCATCCATATCGTCGGGCAAAATACCAGCATAATCGTCGCAAAGCATTTTGCAGGCATCCACAATGCTCTGCGCCTTGGTTCTGAAAAGTCCGCAGGGACGTATTATCTCTTCAACGTCAACATAACTTGCACGAGCCAAGCTTTCAGCTGTGGGATAATGTGCAAAAAGCTCCCTGCAAACAATGTTAACACGGGCATCCGTGCACTGTGCCGAGAGCCGACCCATTACAAGCAGTTTCCACGGCTCGCCGTCAAATTCGAGCGCGCATACGGCTTCGGGGTATATTTTTTTGAGCTCAATTATAATGTGAGCTATTCTTTCTTTTTTATCCGTCTTTTTCATATTATTCAACTGTATAGGACGTAATAATCATTACTCTATCAATATCGTCAAAATTTACTGATGGCTCAACAGTAGCAATAACCGAACGGCTCGCTTCGTCTATAGTGATATCAACTACAGTTCCTATTTTGAGTCCGTAGGGATAGATACTTCCCTTGCCACTGGTAATAACAGTGTCTCCGACAGCAATATCATCAAAGGTGGAGAGTCCCGTGGTGTAAAGGAAACGACAGTTGCCCGCATAGTAGCCCTCAAGAATTCCAACGAGAGCCGAGCGCTCAATGAGTGCGCCCGTAGCGGATGACACGTCAACGATACAAAGCACGTCGCAGGTGCTGAGTCCAACCTCAACAATTCTTCCAACGAGTCCCTGACCCGTCATAACTACCATTCCCGCCTTGATTCCATGGAGCGAGCCCTTGTTGAGAGTCAAGGTCTTGTAGGTTTCGCCCGAGCTACCACCAATAACAACCGCGTCCGCAAATTCAAAGGTTGTATTGTGATTCTTTACGTCGAGGAATTCGCGAAGCCACGCGTTTTCTTCCTTGAGAACTGCAAGGTCGCTCTCGAGTTTTTTGAGCTCCTCATTTTCCTCACGCAATTTTTCATTTTCCTCAAGAAGCTTCTCTATTTGAGTAAAATAATCCGAAAAACCGCGAATTCCGTCGGCGCAATAGTTAAACACCGCCCTAAAGGGAGTGGAAATAACATTGAACGCGTCCTTCAAGAACCACGAGTTGCCGCCAATTGCAAGCACGACGGAAAAGACCGTCAAGCATAACACTACGGTCAAGCAAATTATAAAAAATTTGTTCTTGAAATAACGCATTTTAAACCTCAATTTTTATAACTAACTTTTTATTTTCTAGAAATAACTTCCTTTGCCTTCTTTGCCATATTCTCGGCAGTAAGACCATAATATTCAAGAAGTGCAGGAACTGTGCCGCTGCGTCCAAAAGTGTCCTCAACACCTACTCTTGCCATGGGTACGGGGCAGTTTTCAACAAGCACCTCTGCCACTGCAGAACCAAGACCGCCATAGATATTGTGCTCCTCAGCGGTAACAAGCGCACCCGTTTCGCGAGCAGCTTTAACTATAATATCCTTATCAACGGGCTTGATTGTGTGAATGTTAACAACTCGCGCAGAAATACCCTCTTTCGCAAGAAGCTCGCGAGCCTCAAGCGCGATGGATACCATAAGTCCCGTCGCAACGAGAGTTACGTCGTTACCTTCCGCAAGACATACACCCTTGCCAAGCTCAAATTTGTAATCTTCACCATTGAGAATGGGGCACGCATATCTACCAAATCTCATATAAACGGGGCCATCATGAAGAATTGCTGCCTCAACCGCCACACGAGCCTCAATGGCGTCGCAAGGATTGATAATAACCATTTGGGGAATGGAGCGCATTGTAGCAAAATCCTCATTACACTGGTGTGTTGCACCGTCCTCACCAACGGAGATACCGCCGTGAGTTGCACCGATTTTAACATTGAGATGGGGATAACCGATTGAGTTTCTCACCTGCTCAAACGCACGTCCTGCCGCAAACATAGCGAAGGATGACGCAAAAACAGTCTTTCCGGTAGAAGCAATTCCTGCCGCCACACTCATCATATTGCCCTCTGCGATACCGCAGTCAAAGAATCTTTCGGGACACTGTTTTTTGAACATTCCCGTTTTTGTTGCTGCCGCGAGGTCCGCGTCAAGCACAACGAAATCATATTTAGGAGCAAGCTCGCAAAGCGCCGCACCGTAAGCTTCTCTGGTAGCTATCTTTTTAACGTCTGCCATTATCTTGTTCCTCCTTAAATATATCTTTCTTTAAGCTCGGCAATAGCCGCTGCGTGCTGCTCGTCGTTGGGAGCTGCTCCGTGCCAGTTAACCGAGTTTTCCATGAACGAAACACCCTTGCCCTTTACGGTCTTTGCAATAATCGCCGTGGGCTTGCCCTTTACTGTCTCCGCCTCGGCAAAAGCCGCTTCAATTTCTTCCATATTGTGACCGTCAATAGTGATAACTTGGAATCCAAACGCCTCAAACTTCTTATCGTGGGGCATGGGATTCATAACCTCGGTGATGGGGCCGTCAATTTGAAGTCCATTAAGGTCGAGAATTACACAAAGATTGTCGAGCTTGTAGTGGGACGCAAACATAGCCGCCTCCCAAACCTGACCTTCCTCGCTCTCACCGTCGCCAAGCATTGTGTAAACACGGTAGTCTTTGCCGTCAATCTTACCTGCAAGTGCCATACCGCAAGCTGATGAGATGCCAAGACCCAAAGATCCTGCGGACATATCTACACCGGGAATCTTGTTCATGTCGGGATGTCCCTGAAGATAGGAATCTATTTTTCTAAGAGTTATAAGGTCTTCTACGGGGAAAAATCCTCTGTGCGCAAGTGTCGAATAAAGCGCGGGCGCAGTGTGTCCCTTAGAGAGAACAAATCTATCCCTGTCTGCCATTTTGGGGTTTGTAGGGTCAATATTCATTTTTTCAAAATAAAGATACGTCATAATATCCGCAATCGAAAGCGAACCGCCCGGATGTCCGGATTTCGCCGCGTGAGTTGCATCAATAATGCCAATTCTAATGTCGTTGGCTTTGTTTTTAAGCTCTACAATTCTTGCTTCGTTCATACTTCCCTCACAAAAATTTATTTGAGGTATACAGTACCTCATTTTATGCTTTTATTATATCCAAAATGGCAGGAAAAGTCAATACAATAACAAAGAAAAGGTAGCAAATAGCTACCCTTTTCTAATTTTTTTATTCATTTTATCTATGTCTTTTCTAATAAAAATATAAACAATCGCGCATATCAAGAAAAAGCCAAAAACAAATATCAACGTAAAAACAATCAATGGAAGAACACCGTTTTTCAGCCATCCGTTAACTAAATAAATCGTCAAATAGCCAATGTAAAGCGTTGCACCGTGTATAAGAATGCTATAAAGTAGTGGGATTTCCTCTATTTGGTAGATGGCCGTTATCCCTGCCGCAACAAATGAGAGCAAGGTTATGCCTAACACACCATACACTACCTCTACTCCCGTAAGAGTTTCAAATACTCCGCAAGTATACAATATTCCCCAAATGATGGATAGAACGATGGGCCCAAATCCCATACACATCAGGCCTCGCAGCATAAATTCTCTAAAAAACTTTTTCATTTCAAAAACCTCCTTTTTACGTCGGATAAGCATCTTCTTGAGACGTAATCAACGTATCCACAATTAAATTCAAGGTCAACCGAGCCGTTGAATGACGTCTTAAATCGCTTTATCATATGCAAATTTGCAATAGATGACTTGTTGATCCTAACAAAATATGATGGCAAAAGCTCTTCAATCTCAAAAAGACGTCCACGAGCGCGGCATTTTGTTCCCCTTTTGTCAATAACAATGGTTTTTCTATCCTCAACAGTGATACACTCAATATCTGAAAAAGCTATGCGCCTCATCTCATCACCATCATGTGCAAGCAAAAAATCGCTTCCGCCCCAAGATAGAACTAAATTTTCTATCTCTCGCGTGAGCTCGCTCTCCGCATGTACGCGCGCAACAATCTCCTCGTCCGCTTCTTTGTCAATTATCAATTTGAATTTCATTTTTTCTCCTTTTTATTCCCAAAATAAGATATCGCACAAGTGGTATCCTCTTTATAATTTCATTGGCCACAAATGTAAGTACAAGCTCCATTATTAGGGTTATAAATATCTTTGGTAGCACTCCAAAATCAGTATATATGTGCAATAAATATGCCGAACACATAAGTATCGGGTAATGTAAAACGTAGTATCCGTATGAATTTGCCGCTAAATAACGACTAAATGCATTTTCCTTATCTAGATATCTTCTTCCAAATCCAAATATCGCAAGCACAGCACACCACGCGTAGAAATTAGTAATGATATTCTTGAGAACTACCGGCTCAGTATAATTCATTTTTCTAAACAAAACAAAATATACAATACCAAACACTATAGTCAATGCCAAACTAATGTATCTTGACTTTTCAAGCTTTTCCATGATACTTTCGTGTGAAAAAACACAGTAACCAATTATAAACGCCACAAAATAAATGCCAAAACGGTATACCGTGATTACGGGCATATTAAGTGTTTGTGCTCCAAGCCATATCAATATTCCAAACGCTAAAGAAATAATTAAATTCGCACGCTCACCCAATTTCTTTAATTTATCTATGGGCTTTTTGAACAAGGAAAGCACCACAGAATATAAAAACAATACATGTGCAAACCATAAATGCCCCGAGCCCGCTAAAACGGATATGGGGTATACAAGAAAACTCGGGATTATACTAAGTCCGCCACCTAAATACATATTTATATATCCCGTCACCCAATGGACAACAAAGAGCCCGAGCACCGACGGAATGATAAGTTTTCGCAATCGCTCACTTATAAATTGCTTGCCCGTCCTCTTTTCAAGAGAGAATTTTGCCGCAATGCCCGCAGCAACGAACAACAATATCATCATCCACGGATATACTATGGTTAAAAAGTCGTCGAAAATTCCTATGCTTTGCGATATTGGAAATCCCCCAAGCACTCCAATGCCGTTGTAAATGTAAAAAACATGATATATCAATACCAATATTATACCAAATGAACGGATATTATCAATATAATATCTTCTCTTATCTGACATCAAAATCAACTCCTTATTTTATATTTCATATAGATTATATCATATTAAAATATTTAAATGTTGATTTTTGACTTATCGGTACTTTTTCTTGTCCAAAAGGAACAAGAAACAAAAAAAGCACCTGAAATCAGGTGCTTAAGTTGCTCTCGACTGAGCATTGAAAACCGAATAAAGAATTGGGATTGAGGCAAGGAAACTCAAGTAATTGTGATTAACGCTTGTACCTTTAGGAAGGTTCAAGCCCTCGGGCTATTAGTATCAGTCAGCTAAATACATTACTGTACTTACA